>CAVHKB010000134.1:337-7476 GCA_963636305.1 Prevotella sp. P5-108 | reverse complement strand
GCTATGGCTCTACAGTTAGCATAAGCGCACGGTGAGGGGTTGAATGGATTTGTATAGCAAAAGGAGAGCCATAGCACGCTATGGCTCTACAGTTAACATAAGCGCACGGTGAGGGGTTGAATGGATTTGTATAGCAAAAGAAGAGCCATAGCACGCTATGGCTCTACAGTTAGCATAAGCGCACGGTGAGGGGTTGAATGGATTTGTATAGCAAAAGGAGAGCCATAGCACGCTATGGCTCTACAGTTAACATAAGCGCACGGTGAGGGGTTAAATGGATTTGTATAGCAAAAGTAGAGCCATAGCACGCTATGGCTCTACAGTTATGTTAAATGATGCGACAGGTGTGGGTGGTTGTTGGTTAGCGGATGGGGGTGTCTTGCAAGCCCCAACCGGTGATGGTGGCAATATGCGGGATGACGGAATAGGCAATCTTTTGATGTCCTATGTAGTTCGGGTGGAAGTCCGCCCCTAAATCGCCGTCGCTGTTATGAGTGGCAGGACACAATCCAAGATAATAGATATTCTTCATTCCTGCATTGTTGACCAAATCGCGGACATAGGTGAAGAGATATTCGTGCGCTTTGGAAGTGATGCAGAGTATAGGATGGTCCTCTCCGTAATTGTCTTTTATCTCACGGAATAGTTTGTAGTATTGGTCACGGAACTTTTCGTACTTGGGTTGCATTGCCACAGAGAAGTCGTTAGCCCCCAAGTAGATAACGGTCAGAGCCGGACGGAATGGGGAGTCGGCAGCATACCACTGCGTGGCTTGTGTGGAGTCCTTATCGAGGGTCTGCATATATCTTTCGGGCATCCACCAACCGTTGTATTTCGAGTTATAGTTGCGTGTAATACCCATGCCTGAATGTGCGATGGAGAAATAATCCGCCCCAAAATAGCGTGCGATGATAGCGGAATATGCTTTGGAGGCATTTTCTGTTTCGGGGGTAAAGTGTTCGGTCTTCGTACTATTCTCGGAGCCATAGCCACAGGTGTAACTGTCGCCGATGAACTCAAGTTGCCGATTGGAGAGAGGCGTGGCGTTGTAGAACTTGTCGGCAGTAAATTCGATGAGGGTGGTAGTTCCTTGTTCGCCTTCGGTTCTCTTCTGCAGTACCACTTCGTGTTTTCCGCGACGGGTTTTGTTAACGGGGTCATTGGCACTGACAAGCGTGATGAGAGAGTCGTTGCCATGAGTGGCGATGATTTTGTCAGGTTCGTTGCTTGTCGGGCTATCGATCCACATATTGTAGTAGTTCTTGCCTGTGTCGGAGACTTTCATTGTGAGTGTCTTTCCTGAATAGGCGATCCGAACGGTTGTAGCCGTCCAGTCGAAGGAGATGGTAGTACCGTCGGTTGCCGTTCGTCCGATGACGGTGATACGGGAGTCCGTTGCGGGAATGGTCTCTGCTCTACTTGAGAAAAGAATAAGCAGGGAGAGTGCTAAGAGTGTGAACCTTTTCATGAGTAACATATATTTAATGGTTTAACAAGTATCGTTGGAAAGTCTGTGGAATCGTATGCTGCGTGTAGTGTCAGTCGGTAGACTGTTCGTTCCATGCCTTATCACAGTCGGATAGAATTTGTTTGCGCAAGTCGTCAAGGGAGGAGAATAGTTGTTCCTCTCGTAGAAAATGGAGGAAGTGCACTGTCAGCAACTGGTCGTAGAGGTCTTGATTAAAGTTATGTATATAGACTTCGAGCGTCTGTGATTGTCCACCGACGGTAGGATTATTGCCTATGTTCAGTATTCCCTTGTAGTGTTGTTCATCGATCTCGACCTCAACGGCATAGACGCCACGAGCGGGTATCAGTTTATGCTTATCCAAAGGTTGCAAGTTGGCAGTAGGGAAGCCGATGCTTCGTCCTATTTGCCTGCCGTGCATGACTTTTCCCGTGAGGCTATAGGGTTTTGCGAGCAAGTTATTGGCTTGTTCGACCGCGTGACGGAGCAGGAGATTGCGTATTGTAGTGGAACTGACAAAGACGCCTGCATTGACATAGGGTTGTGCTTGCAGCAAAGTTATATGTTCCTGTTTGGCAATCTGCTGATAGTCGGCAAAGCCGGAATTGCCATCAGAGCCGAAGCGATGGTTATAGCCCATAAGAAGTATATCCACATCAAGTTCGTGCCGCAAAGAGGCTATAAACTGCCTTCTGGTCCACTTCTGTACAGCAGCAAAGTCGAGGATTTTAATCTGTTCTATTCCCTGTTCGTGAATGGCCTGAATGCGTTCTTCGGTTGTCATCAGGAGGGGAGGGACATTGTCCGGCTGCAGGACGGCACGAGGATGTTGGCGGAAAGTGATGACAAGGGGCGTCAGTGCATGGTTTGATGCGAGTGACAAGAGTTCCTGAAGGAGGTATCTATGTCCCAAGTGCATACCATCGAAAAAGCCTATTGTAGCCACATACGCCATTGCCGTATCCTTTCAGTAAGTTGCTATAACTTGATATAAATCTTCTTCTTATAGAGCGGGTGTGCAATAAGCCACAACAAGGCTACCAGAGAGAGCGCAGAAGCGAGAGAACCTCCGAGTTCGCCAAACAACGGCACCATGCAGCAACGATACCATGCGCTCCACACAGAGTAGGTTTCGTCGTGGAGTGTGAAACGGATATTCGCCATGACAGTGACCAATATGTTTGACAACACGAAGATGAAAAGGGGGTTCACTCCGAAACTTTCGAAGAAGACAGCCCATCGTTTCTTTCCGCAAATATCGATAATCCATATAAGCAATGCCAAAAGGAGGGATGCCAATCCACAAGTCACCAACACATAACTTGCCGACCAAAGAGACTTGTTGATAGGGAATGCGTAGTCTAACAGGAAACCGGAGAAAAGGATGATGGTGCCGAAAAGGAAGAGTCTGTTCACAGCAATCCATTTGGCATCTTCGTTTTGTGCCGTTCGGTTGGCGGTCAGAATAAAGTTTCCTGCCATTGCACCCAACAAAGCGTGTGCGATGCAGGGTATGGTGGACAAGAGTCCTTCAGGGTCGAAGGGAATACCTCCCATGTGGTACATGTGGTTTTCGCCTAATAGTGCGATGTCGATACGGGCGACTATGTTATCGGTTGTTAAGTCGAAACTATGCGTGACGCCAATGATGATACAGTAGATAACCAGCAGTGCGCCAGCAACATATACTATCCTTTTGGGTTTGAACAACATCAGTAGCAAGCCTGCAAAGAGAGATACAAGACCTAATCGCGGGAATACACCAAGAAAGCGCAGTTTGTGTATGGGATTCCACCACAGAGCCTCTGCCCATGTTCCTCCTCCACTAAGCGTACGCAAGCATATACCGAACCAGCCTAATGCCCAACCGATGAGAATAAGAAGCAAGGAACGATAGAGGAGTTTGCCAAGAGTATGCCAGTTGAGTTGGTAGTCGGTTTTACTATATGAGAGGCTCATGGCGACGCCCATGACAAACACAAAGAAGGGGAATACCAAGTCGGTGGGAGTACAGCCATTCCATGCAGCATGGCGCAAAGGAGCATAAACATGACTCCAACTACCAGGGTTATTGACTACAATCATGCCCGCAATTGTGAGTCCTCTTAATACATCCAAGGCGATAAGACGCTTATTACTTGCCATATACTTGTTGATTTATATGTTTGTGCAAAGATACAACAAAAAGTAGAATTGACAATATGTATGAAGTTGAAGTGTGGAGTATAAGTGTCGGGTGATATATAAGATGTCAAAAAGAAGAGGCTGTCTATTTAAGATAGGCAGCCTCTTTCGGAGTGTTACAGGATATGGTTATCAGTCTACATTGAGAGTTACGCGACGGAAGTCTGTGATATTGACATTTGCTTTACGCAATACATCTTTCACAAGTTCCTTGTCCTCTGACATTATATAGACCTGTTCTACAAGAGTTGATTCCTTAAGGAACTTCTGCAAGCGTCCTTGCGCAATCATCTCTACTTTCTTCATATTTACATTCTTCTCGGCTTCTTGCGCTGCGCTGACTTTGAGTTCTCTGGCTAATTGAGCCTGCTCGGGAGTGAGCCATCCTTTAGCAGTGTTGGAGTCGATATGTTCGTCGGTGTCAACATGTGCCGGGTTGATACCTGCTTTTCGGAGTGCATTTTCTACGGCTTTGTTTATCTCGTCCTGTTGTGTTTTCTCGACAGCCACTTTGAGTTCGTGTTCTTTCACCTGCGCAGGAACATGGTCGGCGTCTAATGCAATCGGTGCCATAGCAGCGACTTGCATTGCGATTCCGTGTACGATTTCCTGTTCTGCGTTAGCATCAGCAGCCGCTACAAGAGTGGATAACTTATTACCGAGGTGGTTGTAGGCATCTACTTTAGGAGCAGCGAGGAACGCGTAGTCAGCGAGTTCCATTTTTTCGCCCGTAACGCCAGAACGCTCTGTTACCAATTCAGCAACCGTTCGTCCTTCGACGGTCAATGCTTTGAGTTCTTCGATACTTTGTGGTCGTTTCGCGATAGCGAGGTCGAGTATTTTCTTTACCAATGCGACAAAGTCGGCGTTTTTAGCAACGAAATCCGTTTCACAGTTTACTGCCACTATAGCGCCGAAGCCGTCAACTGCTTTTGCCAATACACAGCCTTCCGATGCTTGTCGGTCGGAGCGTTTAGCAGCGATTGCTTGTCCGCGCTTGCGCAAAAGGTCTTTTGCCACTTCAAAGTCGCCGTTTGCTTCTTCGAGTGCTTTTTTTACATCCATCATGCCTGCGCCTGTGATGTCACGCAGTTTCTTTATATCTGCTAATGATACAGCCATAATTACGAGTGCTAATTATCGGTTAATGATTATGCATTACTCTGCAGCAGTTTCTGCTTCTGCGGCAGGTTCAGCGGCAGTTTCTTCGATATTTACTTTTTGAGCATCTTCTTTAGGAGCGGCTTTGCGTACCCGTTGGCGTCTTTCTTTTGGAGCCGATGTTTCTCCTTCGGATTTTTGAGCAGCGTTCTCGTCTGCTTTTTCGACTTTGCGTTCTTCGAGTCCCTCTTTAATTGCTTCGCAAACAGCATTGAGGATTACTTCGATTGCTTTTGTGGCATCGTCGTTAGCAGGAATAACAAAGTCGATAGGCGTTGGGTCGGAGTTTGTGTCAACGATACCGAATACTGGAATGCCCAATCGTTGTGCTTCGCGGACAGCGATATTCTCCTTGCATACATCGACTACGAAAAGTGCAGATGGTAGTCGTGTGAGGTCGGCAATAGAGCCGAGGTTCTTTTCAAGTTTCTCGCGTTGTCGTGTGATTTGCAGTTTTTCTCTTTTGGAGATATTGTCGAAGGTGCCGTCAGTCATCATCTTGTCGATATTAGACATTTTCTTTACAGCCTTTCGGATAGTAGGGAAATTGGTAAGCATACCGCCTGCCCAACGCTCAGTGATGTAAGGCATGCCTATTTCTTTTGCTTTGTCGGCTACTATTTCTTTGGCTTGCTTTTTTGTAGCCACGAATAGTATTTTTCTTCCGCTTTTAGCGATGTTTTTAAGTGCATCGGCAGCCTCATCTATTTTGATTACTGTTTTGTTGAGGTCGATAATATGGATGCCATTTCGTTCCATGAAGATGTAAGGAGCCATGGCGGGATTCCATTTACGCTTGAGGTGTCCGAAATGTGCGCCAGCCTCGAGCAACTGATCAAAATTTGTTCTCATTGTGTAATGTTTTAGTTGTTTAATTTATTAATAATTATCCCGTACTCTTGCTTTATATTACATCACGCTCATATTGTAGCATGACAGGCGAGAACAGCCTTGTATAAGCAAAAGAATCCCGCAGTAGTCCGAAGGGAGTCTGCAGGATTTTTGTAGGGTATGTTTAACGCTTACTAAACTGGAAGTGTTTACGGGCTTTGGGTTGACCAGGTTTCTTCCTTTCGACCTTACGGGCATCTCTTGTCATAAATCCTTCTGCTTTGAGTGCAGGTTTGTCTTCGGGATTCACTTTGACCAAAGCGCGAGCGATAGCCAACCGGAGTGCCTCTGCCTGTCCTTTGAATCCGCCTCCATCGAGGATGACGGTAATGTCGTATTTATCGGCAACACCCAATTTGTTTAATGGTTGCTTAACGATATATTGCAGTATGGACGAGGGGAAATAGGTTTCCAGGTCTTTTTTGTTTATAGTGATTTTGCCTTGTCCTTCAGCCATGAATACGCGTGCTACTGCTGCTTTTCTTCTCCCTAAAGCATTGATTATTTCCATTTGTTGCATTATTTAAGGGTGTTCAAATCGATTTGTTTTGGTTGTTGTGCCTGCATATTATGTTCAGCGCCAGCGAACACATAGAGGTTGTCAATAAGTTTGTCGCCGAGTCTGTTCTTTGGGAGCATACCTTTGACTACTTTTCTGATGAGTCGGTCTGCACCTTTGTTTTTCAGCATTTCGGGTGTAAATTCTCTTTGTCCGCCTGGATATCCAGTGTAGCGAATATACGTTCTGTTAGTCCATTTGTTGCCGGTTAGAACGACTTTGTCGGCATTGATGATGATGACATTGTCACCACAGTCTACATTAGGGGTGAAGGATGGTTTATACTTGCCGCGCAGTAGTTTGGCGACTTTGGAACACATACGACCCAGTACCAAGTCGGTAGCATCGACCAAGACCCATTCTTTTTGGGCGGTTGCTCTGTTGACCGCAATGGTTTTGTAACTTAAAGTATCCACTTTGTTTTGTTTTATTGACCCGACCTACAGACATCTTAACACTGCACAATCGAGCGTATTAATAAATAAATGAATTAGTTATCGTTTCCACGCATTATTGCATTGAAACGGCTTGCAAAGGTAAGGTTTTTATTTTGGTTGTGCAAGGGGTTGGGTAAATTTTTAGTTAAAACGATTAATATGGAAGGTGGGGGCGTTGGTTGACGGACGGCGGGGGCAATTAACAATTAATAATTAATAATTAACAATTATTGTACAATGATGGGAGGTTCTTCCTATATTCGTCCTATATGCGTCCTATATGCGTCCTATATAAGTTGAAGCAAATGGCAATTGATAAAGAATGATTTGATTAACAATTAATAATTAACAATTAACATACAAAGTATGATGATTGATTGAAGTAAGTTCTTCATTTCTTTTGCATGAACAAAAGAAACGAAGCAAAGAAAATTCATCG
>CAVHKB010000134.1:0-148 GCA_963636305.1 Prevotella sp. P5-108 | reverse complement strand
CGAAAGTGAATGACAGGTGGCTGGAGGGTCTGGGGATTCTGGATTTCTGGGGGATGGTTGGTTGGAGGGGAACAGGAGGGTTGTCTTTTGAAAGAGAGTCGAGAGCCATAGCACGCTATGGCTCTACAGTTAGCCTAAACGAAGTTAC
>CAVHKB010000133.1:0-7493 GCA_963636305.1 Prevotella sp. P5-108 | reverse complement strand
CATTGGAACTTAATAGTAGTAAAATTTATACGGAGATTTCTGCTGCGGCCCTCTATGATGTACGTGCTGATAGTATTGTGACAGACTCTGTGATGTTAGCCAAACGAAAATATAATCTTTTTTTGGGAGAAGATTCTTGTTTTTGTGAGACAAGAGAATTTTTTGATTGCGCCTGCGAGAAAGATATTGATCGGCTTGAAAATTTGGAGATATATTTGGCAGAGTATCCCAGCTTAGTGATAGAACCGAAATCGTTCACGAGGAAACAAGTTATACACGTGCGAAATGATAATGGTCTTGCCTATGTGAAAGGGTATGATATTCGTACATTGTCGAGAAAAGATAGCCTTTCACCTTACTCTTATATAAGTGAAGAGACGTGGAGAAATGCTATGCACTATGATGGCGTTTTTGATATACAATTAAATATTCCTGATTCGGTTCCTTCCGGCTATTATTTTTTTCGGCTACTAGGACATGGAGGATATACGCTTTTTATGATGGAGCCGGATTGTATCATTCAGCTCGTAGATGACCCCGCTGATAATTAGTATTCGGACTCTAATATAGCATGTTTGGGAATATGGTTGCGTGTAAAGGATCCGTATATTTTAGGATAGCTATTTTTGCCGCATTAGTGTGTTCTTGCTTATCGGCTTTCGCTGCGGCGCAGAAAACGCCGTGTGATTCGGCAACGGGTGCAGTATCCGGTCGGGTGGGGTACATCTGCCTATCGCCTTTGGACACTGCGGCTTTGCCTACATTGGAGAATACTAATAGCAATATGTCGTTGCTCGAAAATCTTTTGGAGGGCAATGTCGTATGGAGCGTGTTGAGCCGAACGCTGAAACGCCACCACTATTCCGACCACTGCACCCAAGAGATTCAGCAGGCGTTGGGTAAGGTCCTGCGCGGGAAGACGTTGCAGCTGCCGTGCAGATATCGAACCGTGCAGCCCAATGGAGATACGTTGTGGGTGTCCGGAAAGGTTATCTTGCCCTACAACAGAGCGCTCAAGGGAATCGTGTTGGCGAGCCATTTCACCATCGGCAGCAATAGCGAGGCGCCGAGCGAGAGCTGTCCCTACGAGAGCATATTTGCCACCAAAGGCTATGCGGTGGTAATGGCGGATTATGTCGGATTTGGCATCTCGGTTGAGCGAACCCATCCTTATCTTGTTTGGCAGAGCGCAGCCAAAACTATGACCGACCTTGCCGAAGCACTCCCGAACCTACTCGCCTATTATGGCTATTCCTTCCCTCGCGAAATCATTAGTTACGGCTATTCCGAAGGCAGCCCCGTCGCCTTGGGCGTGGCGCAGCTGGTGGAGCAGACGATGCCCGATTGGACACTCCGTGCGGTCTATGCCGGAGCAGGGCCGTACGATGTGCCTGCCACCTACGACTATTGCGTCGGCCAAGACTCGACGGGCATCCCGTGTGCCATTCCGATGCTGGTGATGGGCACAAGTGTAGGCTACGACCTGAATCTGCGCAAAGAGGATTTTTTCAGCGAGCCGCTCGTCAGTCACTACGAGGAATGGGTTGAGTCTAAGCAATATACTGTCAATCAAATAGATGCACTGCTGCAGAGCAACCGCTTGAGCCGCGTGATGACGACAGAAGGGCGCGACAAGACGCAGCCGGAGACGGCTCGGTTCTACGCTGCGTTGCAACGGAGCAGCCTGCTTGGTTATGTGCCGCAATGCCGCACGTACCTCTTTCATAGCACGGAGGACAATATGGTGCCATTCGTCAATAGCGAGCATTTGCGCGCTTCTATCCCAGACACCTCTCGTGTAGCGTTCGATTTCGCTCCGTACGGCACGCATGCGGCGGCGTGTATCCTATTCTTGGAGCGCGTCTATAAGGCCATTGAGTAGCTTCGGCGGGTGGAATGGGTTTGTTTTGTCAAGTCCGATCGACAGTGAGAGATTTATTTTTGTCGTTTGCTTGTAAGAGTAGAAAAAAAACTGTAACTTTGCAGCGTTGGAAATAGGCTTGCAGAGCTTGTTTTACTAACAAAAAGCAACAACCGATAAAAAGAAATCGATCATAGAATGAAAAAAGAAATTCAGTTTTCACTTGTCTATCGCGACATGTGGCAGAGTAGCGGAAAATATGTTCCCCGCAAAGACCAACTCGCTAAAATTGCCCCTGTTATCATCGATATGGGCTGTTTCGACCGTGTAGAGACCAACGGCGGCGCCATGGAGCAAGTCAATCTGCTGTACGGCGAAAACCCGAACCAAGCCGTACGCACCTTCACCAAGCCTTTTAACGAAGCGGGTATCAAGACCCACATGCTCGATCGCGGTCTGAACGGACTGCGCATGAACCCCGTGCCTGCCGATGTGCGCCAACTGATGTACAAAGTGAAGCACGCACAGGGCGTGGACATCACGCGTATCTTCTGCGGTCTGAACGACCCGCGCAATATCATCCCCTCTATCCGTTGGGCGAAAGAGGCAGGCATGACGGCTCAAGCCACCATGTGTATCACCTATTCCCAAGTGCATACGGCGGAGTACTACATCAATCTCGCCGAAGAACTGATTGCGGGCGGCGCACAGGAGATCTGCCTGAAAGATATGGCGGGTATCGGGCGACCGGTAATGCTCGGCACTATCGTGGCGGCTATCAAAGAGAAGCACCCCGACATCGTGTTGCAATACCACGGACACAGTGGTCCCGGCTTTGCCGTAGCGTCGATGCTCGAGGTGGCCAAGGCGGGTATCGATGTGTTGGATGTAGCCATGGAGCCGCTTAGCTGGGGTATGGTACATCCCGATGTCATCACTGTGCAGGCGATGTTGCGTGACGCAGGCTTCCTCGTTAAGGACATCAATATGAACGCCTACATGGAGGCACGCAGCCTGACGCAATCGTTTATCGACGATTTTTTGGGCTACTGGATAGACCCGCGCAACTCCAAGATGACTTCGCTGCTCGTCGGTTGCGGCTTGCCCGGTGGCATGATGGGGTCGCTTATGGCAGACCTCAAAGGTATGCACGCCGCTATCAACGCCAACCTCACCAAGCGGGGCGAGAAGGCGCTCAACGAGGATGAACTGCTTGTCGAACTTTTCAACGAAGTGCAGCGTATTTGGCCGATGCTCGGTACACCGTGTCTCGTAACGCCGTTCTCGCAGTATGTCAAGAATGCCGCGCTGATGAACCTGTTCTCCCGCTCGATGGGCGAAAAAGCGTTCACTCGTATGGATCCCGCCATGTGGGGAATGATTCTCGGCAAGTCGGGTAAACTGCCGGGACAGTTGGCACCGGAGATTATCGAGCTTGCCAAAGAGAAGGGAATGGAGTTCTATACAGGCGACCCGCAAGCCCTCTATCCCGACGCACTCCCGAACTATCTCGCTGAAATGACCAAGCTCGGCTGGGAGCGTGGGCAGGACGACGAAGAACTCTTCGAGTTCGCCATGCACGAGAAGCAGTACCGTGAGTACAAATCGGGGCAAGCGAAAGAGCAGTTCAACAAAGACCTCTTGGAGCGCATGGAGAAGGCTGCCAAGGGCGGACAGCAGGTTACCTTTATCTCCGCCGCCGACAAGCGGGCAATCCTCCACCCGTCGAGCGAGCCGGTGGAGGCATCGCAGACAGGCAAAGTGCTGTGGGAACTCGACTACAACGAAGACAGCCACGCCCCCGCCTTCGGCACGCTGTTTGTCAAAGGCAGTGTGGTTTGCTATCTGCAGACGCAGCACGGCATAGAGCCGGTCGTGGCAACCGACAACTGCCGCTTAGTCGCTGTCGATAAGGCGCAAGGCGCTGTAGCCACCAAGGGCGACGCCCTCTGTTGGGTGGAGAAAGCCGATGCCGTTGATACGCTCAAGTCGGTCGCCAAGTCTGCCGCACAAAAGGTGAAAGAGGCGGTACAAGACGCCCTGCACCAAGCGGACACCGAAGTCATCGCACCCGCCAAAAGCAAGTGGAAAGACAGCATGAACGCAAATAAGTAATAACCCATAAAATCCATATATTTTATGAAAAAGTACAATTTCAATGCAGGACCGAGTATCCTGCCGCAAGAAGTGATTAAACAAACGGCAGAGGCTGTGCTTGATTTCCAAGGAGAGGGGCTCTCTATTCTGGAGATTTCGCACCGTGCCAAGTACTTCCAACCCGTAGTGGACGAGGCGGAGGCCTTGATGAAAGAGTTGCTCGGCATTCCCGACGGCTATCGTGTCCTGTTCTTGGGCGGCGGTGCCAGCCTGCAATTCTGCATGGTGCCGTTCAACTGCTTGGAGCATAAGGCAGCCTACCTCAATACGGGCGTATGGGCAAAGAAGGCGCTCAAAGAGGCAAAGGGCTTCGGCGAGGCAGTGGAGGTGGCTTCGAGCGCAGACGCCAACTTTACCTTCATCCCGACCGACTACACCGTGCCGCAGGATGCCGACTATTTCCATATCACGACCAATAATACTATTTACGGCACGGAACTCTCTGATGCCAAGTTGGCGGACATCTACCAAAAGCGTGGCGGTGTACCTCTCGTGGCAGATATGTCGTCGGATATCCTGTCCCGCCCCATCGATGTGGCGCAGTACAGCATTATCTACGGAGGTGCGCAGAAGAACCTCGCGCCTGCAGGCGTTACTTTCGTTATCGTTAAGGAAGACTTCCTCGGCCATGTGAGCCGCTATATCCCGACGATGCTCAACTACAAGACCCACATCGACGGCGGCTCGATGTTCAATACCCCGCCCGTGCTGCCTATCTACACGGCCATGCTGACGCTGCGCTGGCTGAAAGCAAACGGCGGCGTAGCGTGGGTGGAGAAACGCAATATCGAGAAAGCGAACCTTCTCTACGACTGCATCGACCACAGCAAAATCTTTGTCGGCACTGCAAAAGAGGAAGACCGCAGCCGCATGAATATCTGCTTCGTGCTGAAGCCCGAGTACCAAGAACTGCAAGACGATTTCCTCAAGTTCGCCACCGAGCGCGGCATGGTCGGCATCAAGGGGCACCGCTCTGTCGGCGGCTTCCGTGCTTCGTGCTACAACGCAATGGATGTCGCAGGCGTACAGGCGCTCGTCGATTGCATCCACGAGTACGAGCAGAAACTCTAACCATCCCCATCGTTTAACCCTCGTGTCTAACACTGCCAAACGCAACTTTTCAGATGGATACCATTATGGATTATTGGTTCCGCAATCCCAAGCGGGAGGAGAAGCGTACGGCAGTGTTTTACACCACATTAGTCAATCGTATGAAAGTTTTAGTAGCAACAGAAAAGCCCTTTGCGAAAGTAGCCGTGGACGGCATTCGTGAGGTGATCGAGAAAGCAGGGTACGAACTGGCTCTGCTTGAGAAATATACCGACAAACAGCAACTGCTTGATGCCGTAGCCGATGCCGATGCACTGATTATCCGCTCCGATATTGTGGATGCAGCCGTGTTGGACGCAGCCAAGCAACTCAAGATAGTAGTGCGTGCCGGTGCGGGGTACGACAACATCGACCTCGCAGCCGCAACGGCACACGGAGTCGTCGCCATGAATACCCCGGGGCAGAACTCCAACGCCGTGGCAGAATTGGCATTCGGCTTGATGGTTATGGCAGTGCGCAACTTCTACAACGGCACGAGCGGCACGGAGTTAAAGGGCAAGAAACTCGGTATCCACGCATTCGGCAATGTCGGTCGCAATGTAGCGCGTATCGCCAAAGGCTTCGGCATGGATATCTATGCCTACGACGCATTCTGTCCCGCTGAGGCAATGCAGCAAGCAGGCGTCATTCCCGTAGCATCGCCGAAGGAACTCTATAGCACTTGCGATATTGTGTCGCTGCACATCCCTGCCACCCCCGAAACCAAAGGCAGCATCAACCGTGCGTTGGTCGGTCTTATGCCGAAGGGCGCCCTGCTGGTCAATACGGCACGCAAGGAGGTCATCAACGAGGACGAGTTGATACAACTTATGCAGGAGCGTACCGACCTCAAGTATGTGACGGACATCATGCCTGCCGCCGACGCCAAGTTCAAGACCCTGTTCGAGGGGCGTTACTTTGCTACGCCGAAGAAGATGGGTGCCCAAACCGCTGAGGCGAACATCAACGCAGGCATAGCCGCCGCCACCCAGATAGTAGATTACCTAACCACCGGCAACACCCGCTTCCAAGTGAATAAGTAAGCGTCTACTTATACACAATATTTTAAGAAGAACTGCTCTAACAAAACAGAGCAGTTCTTTTTTTATGGCATAATGCCCAAATAATTGACTTAAAATACATTAAACCATGCTGTACTATATTATACTATCCTGATCTGATGGTAGTACTAATTCCGATATGTTATGCAGCATACGATTTGCATACACCATTTGTATTTTGTATCTTTGCGCATTCTTAAATTAAATGCAAGAGATCTCTAAACAGAAATAGCGATTGACAAACGAAAGTTACTTGTGTGCCGAAGTACAGGATGCATGGCTGATTGTTTGCTTTCGCTAATCTCCTAAAAAATAAACTTTTAATTTTATATGTATGAAAAAAGTATTTTTGCTCTGTGCGTTGTTAGTATTTTACTCCATTGCAGATGCTCAAGAGTATAAAGTAGATGGAAATTCCGTTGTCTTTACAAAAATAATTGAGAATACTGGGAAAAGCATAGCAGAAACTCATGATGCGTTGGAATCGTTTTTTGCTATTCGATATAATGATGTAAATTCAACAGAAAAACTTAATCAGCCTGATCATCTTATTTATAAGGGATTGTTTCTAAATGTACATACTTATCAAATGGGTATGTGGGTTAATGACATCCCTCATACAGTAGATTGTACCATTAAAGATAATCGTCTGCGCATCAAAGTTACGCTTGTGGAGTGTGTATGTCGTGGCACTCAGAGTCCGAATAGGTACACATATCTTATAGCAGAAGCACCACCAATTAAGAACGATGCAAAAATAAAAAATATTGCTATCAAAACTTTTGAGGCAGCTTGTGCGCGTATTAATACTCTTTTTGTTGACATCGAAAACTCATTGAGCAAAACTGAAACCGATGAGGATTGGTAATTGTTTGTATTGTGCCTATCTTATATGATTTTAACACACTATGACCGATTCAGAACTGATAGAGAAAGCACTGGAGATTGCGACAAGGGCGCATTGGGGGCAGTTGGATTTGGACGGAAAACCCGTTATCTTGCACCCGCTGACCGTGGGACTAATGGGGACTTGCACGGATGAGATAGTGGCAGGATTTCTACACGATGTGGTGGAGGACAGCGAATACACTTTTGCGTACCTAACGGAACAGGGTATTCCCGCGCATATCGTAGATACCCTGCGCCTGCTGACGCACGCCAAGACAGAGACCTACGACACCTATCTGGAGCGTATTGCCACCTCCGGTAACCGCACCGCGATTGCCGTCAAATGGCACGACTTGACGCACAATCTGGAGCGGGGTATTCGGGGCAACCATACCAAGCAAGTAACCAAACACACCCGCGCACAAGCCTTTCTTCGC
>CAVHKB010000132.1:0-7501 GCA_963636305.1 Prevotella sp. P5-108 | reverse complement strand
CTATATGCGTCCTATATAAATCGTATATAAATCCTTTGGAAGTGGTAGTGTTTAGTGGGCATGGCGGAGGGCAGTTTTAAGGGAGTAGAAAAGAGTCCGAAAAGGAGAGAAAAGCGGGAAGGATGCAAATTGCAGTGAAATATCGGTAAATATACGACTTTATGTAAAGGTTATCTGTTTACATTTGCAGCGGAAAAATCATTAAATTTACTGCAATATGAGAAACACCATCTGTGGTATCGCTATAGCGTCCACATTGCTTTTCAGTTATTCTTCCCCGACGCCGGCGCAGATGTCGTATCAGACAGCGTGGCATGATTTAGGTATGAACGAGATAAACCGTTATCCGTTGCATACCGATTTTTATGTATATGGCAGCAAAGAGGCAGCATTGCGTCAGGACAGAGAGACGGAGCCGAGTTATCTGTCGTTGCACGGAATGTGGAAGTTCCATTGGGTAGCGAATGCCGATGAACGCCCGACGGATTGTTTCGGTACTGACTATGATGACAGTCAGTGGGGTGAGATGCCCGTACCTGGAATCTGGGAGTTGAACGGTTACGGTGACCCTGAATACGTCAATATAGGTTTTGCATGGCGTGGTCATTACGACAACGCCTATCCCTACCCTCCTATCAAAGACAACCATGTAGGTACTTACCGTCGTGTTATCCGCATACCAGAAGATTGGTCTGGTAAAGAGGTTGTCGCACACTTTGGGAGTGTGACTTCGAATCTGTACTTATATGTCAACGGTCGGTTCGTAGGTTATACGGAGGACTCGAAGTATGAGGCAGAGTTTGATATCACTCCGTATCTTCAAAAGGGTGACAATCTGCTGTCGATGCAAGTGTTCCGTTGGTGCGACGGGAGTTATTTGGAAGACCAGGACTTTTGGCGTCTATCGGGAATTGCACGCGATTGTTATCTATATAGCAAGGACAAGTCAACCGGTATAGACGATGTCCGTTTGGACGCCACCTTGAGCGAGGATTACCGTGACGGCGAGTTGCACGGGAGAGTGGATATGCGTGGGAACGAGCCTGTGAGAGCGACTTTGCTTGCGCCTGACGGGAAGGAAGTATCGGTTCAGACGGCGGAAGCAAAGAACGGCGTAGCCGAATGGGATATGCATATAGCGGGAGTGGACGCCTGGTCGGCAGAGATTCCGACCTTGTACACATTGGTATTGGAGATAGGTGACAAGTATATTGCAGAGCGTATCGGTTTCCGTCGAGTGGAGATAAAAGACGGTCAGTTGTTGGTAAACGGCAAGGCTATACTTATCAAGGGTGTCAACCGTCATGAGATGGACCCTGACGGCGGGTATGTTGTCAGTCGTGAGCGTATGCTTCAGGATGTGAAAATAATGAAGGAACTCAACATCAACGCCGTGCGTACAAGTCACTATCCCGACGACCCGTACTGGTATCGTTTGTGCGACGAGTACGGGCTGTATATGTGTGCAGAGGCGAATATAGAGTCACACGGCTTCGGATATGAGGACTCCGCACCGACATTCCTGCCGATATTCGGAAAGCAGATAATGGAGCGCAACCAGCATAATGTGAGTACTTACCGCAACCACACGAGCATAATTATGTGGTCAATGGGTAATGAGACGAAGGATGGACCGAACTTCGAAGCAGTTTACCATTGGATAAAAGAGCAGGACAGCAGTCGTCCCATTCACTTTGAACAGGCAGGTAAAGACGGTTCGAACAGCGATATATTCTGCCCTATGTATTATCACCCAGCCTATTGTGAGCGTTATCTGAACGATCCGCATTACACAAAGCCTTTGATACAATGTGAGTACAACCACTCTATGGGGAACTCGTCAGGTGGATTTGAGGTGTATTGGGACCTCATTAGAAAGTATCCGCGTTACCAAGGAGGTTTCATTTGGGATTTTGTGGACCAGGCATTGCATCGTTATCCGAATGATCCGACCCGTAAACATATATGCACCTACGGCGGCGACTACAACGATTATGACCCGAGTGACAACAATTTCAACTGCAACGGTATCATCAGTTCAGACAGAGTGCCACACCCAGAAGCCTACGAGGTACGGTATCAGCACCAGAATATATGGGTGAAGGACTTTGATGCGACGCAGGGAGATATCCGTGTTTATAACGAGAACTTTTTCCGTGATTTGGGCAATGTATATCTTCGTTGGGAGATTGCAGAGGACGGTGAAGTGACACAGCAGGGGGTTGTGGAAGAGTTGGACATTGCGCCGCAACAGACGGTTACGGTGAATCTGCCTTATTCGTTTGAGGCAATTAACAAGGATAAAGAGTGTCTGCTGAATGTACGGTTCTGTTTGAAGACTGCAGAGCCACTCCTTGGGAAGGACTTTGTAGTGAGTCAGCAACAACTTCCTATTACCTCTGCAGTGATGAACATTCCGACAGCGAGCAAAGCCGACAAAGCCAAGACGGTGCTACAGTTTGACCCAGTGACGGGATTCATCAGCCAATATATTGTGAACGGAGTGACTTATATTGACGAAGCGGGAGCATTGCGTCCTAATTTCTGGCGCGCTCCTACCGACAATGATATGGGTGCGGGATTGCAATTGAGCAAGAAGGTATGGCGTAATCCGGAACTACGACTCTTGTCGCCTGTGAAACTGACGAAGCACAAAGGCACGAAGCAAGCAGTGGCGGAATATGAAATAGCGGGGGCGCATTGTCTTCTCACCTTGACCTATACGATAGAGGTTGACGGGAGCCTAATTATCCGCGAGAGTTTCCGTCCGACAGAGGACAGCATAGTAACTCCTTTCCGTATAGGAATGCGCTGGCGATTGCCCAAAGAGTTAGACAGTCTGTGCTTCTATGGAAGGGGACCTGTAGAGAATTATGCAGACCGTCTGCATTCGCAGCCGATAGGCATCTACGCACAAAGTGTTTCCGAGCAGTTCTATCCTTATGTCCGTCCACAGGAGACAGGTCTGAAGAGCGACTTGCGTTGGTGGGAGATTTACTCTGCAGAGAAAGATTATGGATTGAGGATAACCTCCACAAAGCCCTTTGCAGCATCGGCTTTGCCATACAGCATAGAAGAGTTGAGCGAAGGTGACAACAAGGCACAGCGACACCCAGACGAGTTGCAGCCAAGCGGTTATACAGAGGTGTGCATTGACGGTGTACATGCAGGTTTAGGAGGAGTGGACAGTTGGAGTAGTTTTGCGGAAGCCTTACCTGAGTGGCGGGTGAAGAGTATGCCACAGGAGTATGTTTTCATCGTCACTCCTATGACAAAAGTAAGGAAATGATGAAAAGATTGTGTTTGTTTGTAGTGGCTACTTGTATGATACAGGTAGCCACTTGCGCAGAGAGAGCATATTGGTCGGACTTTGCATATCAACTTGCTCAACCCGTGTTGGAACCTTTCTCAAAGAACCAACTACAAGCGACGATGCAGACGGAGTTCAGTCCTTCATTCGACAACCGACAACGAAAGGTGGTATATATGGAGTGCTTCGGACGACTGATGGCCGGTATCGCACCGTGGCTCAGTCTGCCTGATGATGACAGTCATGAGGGGAAGCAACGGAAACAATGTCGCCAATGGGCGATAGAGGCATATACGAATGCCGTTGACCCTGACAGTCCCGATTGTCTGCTTTGGGAGGGGGAAGGACAGATACTCGTAGATGCAGCCTACATAGCAGAGAGTTTCCTGCGGGCTTACGACGCACTGTGGACTCCGCTCGATGCAGTTACGAAAGAACGATATATACACAACTTCCAGCAACTAAGGAAGATAGACCCTCCTTACACCAACTGGCTATTGTTCTCGGCTGTTATTGAGAGTTTTTTAGCAAAGGCAGGGGCAGAGTTTGATGTCTTTCGTATTAACACCGCCTGTCGGAAAATGGAAGAGTGGTATATCGGAGACGGATGGTTTGCCGACGGACCTCATTTCGCCTTCGACTACTATAGCAGTTATGTCTTTCACCCCATGTACCTTGAGACACTCGCCACAATGACGGAGTTGAGCGTAAATACACGCCTCGATTATCCCCGATACTATCAACGACAATTAGGCCGTACACAGCGTTACGCTGCCATTTTGGAGCGTTTCATATCCCCCGAGGGTACATTCCCTGTCGTAGGACGAAGTGCCACCTATCGTATGGCAGTGATGCAACCTTTGGCAATGATGGCTTGGCAACAGACCTTACCTTCGACACTGAGCAACGGCCAAACACGGCATGCACTCAGCCTGGTTATGCATCGCATGCTCGACCAGCAGAACAACTTCAACAGCAGCGGTTACCTGACTCTGGGCTTCTGTGGATCACAACCCGACTTAGCCGACTGGTACACCAACAATGGCAGCCTCTATATGACCTCCCTCATCCTCCTGCCTTTAGGATTAGAACCCAACCACCCTTTCTGGACAGAACCCGACCAACCCACCACCCAAGAAAAGGCATGGAACGGTCTGTCCTTCCCCAAAGACCATCTACACCTCGATACTATCACCACTAAAGATAAATGGTAATGAAACACTCACTCCTCCTTTTCCTCGCTATAGGTCTGTCCGTCAACCTGGCTCAAGCCAAGCGAACAGAACAACTGCAAGACCAGAAAACCCTCACTGACACTCTGTGTTTTGTCAATCAGCACTGGCAACAATCTCACGCACCACAAGCAACCGCCTTCTGGCACAATGCGGCATACCATACTGGCAACATCGCACTCTATCGACTCACACTTCGTAACGATATGCTCAACTATTCCAAAACATGGGCTGAATATAACCATTGGCAAGGGGCTACAGAACAAGACTCTGCCCTTTGGCAATACAAAACCTATGGAGAGGATAACCAACATGTACTCTTTGCCGATTGGCAGATTTGCTTCCAAACTTACATCGACCTCTATCGCATCTGCGGTACAAAGGAACAGAAACAACAATGGCTCGGCAGAACAACACAAGTCCTCGATTATATCCTCAACCATCCGCAGTCCGACTACTGGTGGTGGATCGACGCTCTGTATATGGGCATGCCTCAGATGATGCAACTATACACTCTCACACAAGACGCTCGCTATCTCGACAAAATGCAAGACTGCTTCCGCTTCACCGACAGCCTGCTCTACGACCCCGAAGAACATCTCTACTATCGCGATGCACGATACATCTATCCCATCCACCAGACCGATAACAACCAAAAAGACTTCTGGGCAAGAGGCAACGGATGGGCCATCGCTGCCTTCGCCAAAGTACTGCAAGACCTTCCTCACGACCATCCCCTCTACCCTACCCTGCACTCTCGGTTCACGCAAATGGCATACACCTTGCGCACGCTGCAGCAGCCCGAAGGATATTGGACCCGAAGCCTTACCGATTCCCGTTTCGCACCAGGAGCAGAAACAAGCGGTACCGCATTCTTTCTATATGCCATCACGTGGGGTGTCAACCAACAACTCTTGCCCGAAGAGGACTTCCGCAATACTATCAACTGCGGATTCCGTTATCTCCTGCATACGGCCCTGCAGAAAGACGGAACCGTCGGCTATGTACAACCCATAGGAGATAGAGCCATCCCCGGACAAACGCTGAACCCAAACTCTACCGCCGACTTCGGTGTCGGCGCTTTCCTTCTTGCAGGAACCGAATATGTGCGCTACCATTCACACGACACCGTCCAAATCCTGCTCTATCCCGACCAAGCCGAGCAGCGTATCCCGAAAGAGATCTACGGTCAGTTTGCCGAACATCTCGGCTCCTGCATCTATGGAGGTATATGGGTCGGCAAAAACTCCGACATTCCCAATACCAATGGCTATCGGAACGATGTCCTACAAGCACTCCAAAACCTGCATATCCCCGTCATGCGATGGCCAGGAGGATGCTTTGCCGACGCCTATCACTGGAAAGACGGAATAGGCAACCCCGACCTGCGACCGAAGATAGTCAACACTTACTGGGGCGGTACAACGGAAGACAACTCCTTTGGCACGCACGAATTCCTTAACCTGTGCGAACTGCTCGGGTGCGAACCCTATATCAGTGCCAATGTAGGCAGTGGCACTGTACAGGAAATGGCAGATTGGGTCGAGTACATGACATCCAACGAACAAACACCTCTCACCGAACTGCGCAAACAAAACGGACGAGACAAGGCGTGGAATGTCAAATACATCGGAATAGGCAACGAGAGTTGGGGCTGTGGAGGACAAATGACACCCGAGTACTATAGCGACCTCTACCGACGATATGCCGAGTTCGCTCGAAACTATAGCGGAAACCGACTCTACAAAATCGCAAGTGGCGCATCCGACTACGACTACTACTGGACCGAAACACTCATGCAACACATCGGCAAGCGAATGAACGCCATCTCGCTACACTACTACACCGTCAAAACATGGGACGGCGACAAAGGCTCCGCCACACTCTTCTCCGACTCCGACTACTACTGGACGCTCGCCAAATGTCGAGGCATCGAACCCGTCATCAAACGACATTGCGACATCATGGATAAGTACGACCCGCAACGACAAATCAAACTCTTTATCGACGAATGGGGTACCTGGTGGGCGCAAGAACCCAACACCATCGACGGTCACCTCTACCAACAGAACACCATGCGCGACGCTATGGTAGCAGCACTATCCCTCAACATATTCCATAACTACACCAACCGTATCGGCATGACCAACATCGCACAAGTGGTCAATGTCCTGCAGGCAATGATAATGACCCACAACGACAGTATGCTGCTCACACCTACCTACCATGTCTTCCGTATGTACCAACCCCACCAAGAGGCACTGCATATCCCTCTCACGACGCAAAACAACCATCTCCTTGCCAACGCCAATGGAGTACTTGCCGAAGTACCTGTCATCGACGCTACGGCTTCCATGCAGAGCAATGGCAATATCGTCATCAGTATCTCCAACACCCATTTGAACAACGCACAGACAGTATGTCTCCGATTGGGCAAGAACATATCACAGATAATCAACGCTGAAATCCTTCACGCTGCCTATCCGCAGGCGCACAACACTTTCGCCAATCCCGGCAACATACAGCCCCGTACCTACACCAACTACCGTTCGCACGACGATTGTCTTGTCTTGCAACTGCCGCCGTTGTCCATCGTAACCGTCACAGCAGTATGTCCCGACACAAAAGATAAAGAATAACATCCTCCTACCTAAGTCCGAACGATAAAGAGGATGAAAGAGACTGTCTGAACAACACACAGACAGCCTCTTTTTCATCCCCACCTCACTCCCACCTCCCTACCAATTTCCTCCAACCTCCCTTCCACCTTCCTCCAACCTTCCTCCAACCTCCCTCCCACCATACAACTCCCCTCAACCCTCCACCATAAGCTCATGCCCACCGTAGAGCCATAGCGTGCTATGGCTCTCAACTCCCTTTCACAGAAAAGACATTCCGTTCCCCCAAAAACTCTGTAACCCCCTCAATATATCAATGTTATTTGGCTATTATTTGATTG
>CAVHKB010000131.1:0-7506 GCA_963636305.1 Prevotella sp. P5-108 | reverse complement strand
GTGCTAAACCAATAGCACATATCCTATATATATTATTCTCTCTGTATGTCTCAGATACATCCCCCGTCGGTTTACGAGCCGCGCGGGGCGTTTGTTATCGTCAAGCCTGCTCTTTCAGCGTGTTTGCTTTCGCTCATCATCCTCCACTGATACAAGTTCTGTAGGTATTATATATATATTCTTTTTGTATTCAGAGGGGCGACGCGTTGCAATCCATCGCAGAGGCGCGGCTCTATTGTCACCAGGATTTCAAAGGACCAGCCGACGGGGGGTATCCCTTTCGACATGACAAAGGTACTGCTTTTCAGAAAGTGCCTAAAACTCGCACACAGTCCAAATAAAACAAAAATTTTAGTGGCTTGTAAGTGGCTGATAATCTGTGTGTAATATAGCAAAAATCAGTACTTTTTGTGACCGCCTGCGGTACTTTTGTATGCATTTTTCTCTATTGTAATCAAACGCAAGTTTTATTGCTTCAAAAACACCAAATAGTGGGATTTCTGGAGTGCAATTGCGTATTTTTTTTGCGCTGTTTTTTACGAAATGCCCTTATAGGCGATTTTTGTCCGTTGATATTTTGGAATGTATGTATTAGTATTGATGATAAATAGTTAGGAAAGATTATTATCTTTGTAAAAAATGATGATAGTATTATGAGTAATAGGGGTTTTTACGGCTGGCGCAAGCAGAGTAGTGCGAATAATAAAGTCCGTGTAGTCCGTGCATTTGAAACGGATTTGCGAGATAATGTTCGCCGTTCAATGACATCGTCATTGATTTATGTCGCTCCAAAGATGTTGCAGGCTGTGGTTAATCAGGCAGGGTTTTCCGACTACACAGGTGTGTTGATTAACTCTTATATGGCAGGAATGTTTGTGAATGGCAAGTATGCGCCAGATATAAAGGGGTTGGCATTGCCAGGTTCTTGGGTTGGTAGTCCTCGTGGCTTATGGAGTTCAAGTGACCCAGAGGTTAGAACTATTCGTATAAGAAAGGGTCGTCCGTATGTTTATTCAATGCGTGAGTTTGTGAAGAAGAATGGGAAAAATACCAAATTATGGTTGCGCAGACACACAAGAGAACGCAGTTCAAATGTTCATTGGCTGATAAACAAGCGAACATATCGAAATCCCGCATCTACTGAGTTTATGAAGTTTAATGAGTCGGAGTTTAGTTCCATTGGGTATGGTAGAAATTTGAGCGTGTTAAAGAGTTGTACCCCGTCATTGAAGCGTGGGACAGAGATTATAATTGCCAATGGGGCGCCTTATGCTAAAAGAGTGCAGGAAAGCCATGCAGGGAGTAATGTTATGCCGAACGGTATATCAGGGGCTTATGTAAGCGTTGTCAAAAATGAGTTGGAGAGGAATTTGCGGCTATTGTACGGGAGAAATTATAGGAAATGATAGAATAAAGTTTTATGGTGCTGAAAGTTATTATTATCTTTGCGTTACATTCATTATTCGTACATTTCGTTTTGGAACAGAGAGAGGGTAGTAGATATTCCCTCTCTGTTTTTTTTGTATTCAATAATTGTACGAAAAAAAATCTATAGTATTCACAAAATCAAACGGTTTCTACCTGTTCTTCATTTTGTTATGGTTGTGTCGTATTAGCCTAACGGACTGTTTTATATATCTTTGTGTTTGAAAACAACAATTTATTCTATATGAAAGAGAAAATTTTGGCTTTATTGACAGCAAGCAATGGACAGTATAATCTACCAAAGGATATGCTTGACAAGATTGCCAATACCGCCCCGAAATTTGAGAAAGAAGAGGAGTGTTCTGCTTGGGTTGAAAGCATAAAGCCCTATATGGCTCTTATGCAAAGTTACTCAGATAGTCGCGTAACCAACCTAAAGAAAGATAACGAGGCTCTAAAGGCTCAAATCAGTGGCAAGGGCAATGGCGCAGACGATGATTTGGAGGAAAGGCTGGGCAAAATGCTTGAAGAAAAAGTAAGTAAGACGCTGGAGGAAAAGATGGCGGGTTACATTGAACTCAATGCGAAGTACGAAGAATTGCAGAAGAAGCAGAAAGAGCAAGAAGAAACATCTAAAGTAACGACTTTTAAGCAAACGGTGGAACGAATAGCAAAAGAGGTCGGATTGGATAAAGAATTGCTTAATCTTGTTTCGGGTGGTATAGCATCGGATAGTGATGAGAAATCAATCAATGAGTATCTGTCTAAATGCAAGAAGACCTTTATTGACAAGGGAATTCTTGAGTTGGAGGGAAAAATAACTACTGATGAGGCTGCCGCAAGGAAGCGCGCCGATAATTGGGTGAAAGCACAGGCAGAAGCCATAAAATAAGTTTAACTTTAATTATTAAAACAATATGGCAGTTACATTCAAAAGTAAATCCGCTTTTACAGGTAATATACCTTGTTTTCAAGTACAACCAGTTCTCAATGAAGTGATGGGTTATATGCTTGAAAATGCACCTGCTAAAGGCGAAATAGTACCTATGGGGACGCCAATTCTTGCAAACCCACAAGGGAAGACAGCAAAAATATGCAAATATGCCGTTATCGAGAGGAAAGTTGACGCAAAGACTTTTATAGTACGGCGCATCGGTTTCTTGGCGGTCGGAGATAACATATTTGTTTCAGGTGGTAGCGTGTTATCCGTTATCGCTTCTATAGACGAGAGTTCGAGGACAATAACCCTAAAGGCTAACAACGCGGAGTTGGAGGCGGGAAAAATTGTGCTTGAGGGAGTTTCTGAATCAGCGGAAGAGGGTGCTACGACTACAAAAACGGCTTCTATCCCGAATAGAATTGTTTCTCATAGCACAGTGATAAAAGAAAATGATAAGACAGTGAGCGCAGCATTCAAAGCAGTAGCAATCCAAAATGTCTTGAACTATCCACAAGAGTGGTTAAACAATGATGCATTTCCCGGTTTGACACTGCTTAAAGGCAATCCTCATATCTTTTTCGTTGACCAATAAAAAATAGGAGGAATAGACTATGGCAGAATATAATTTTTTCAATAGCCCTATTTTCCAAGAAGCACTAAAGGAAGTAGGATACAGAATGGACGCGGCATCCCAGCGAAATGTCGAGATTTTTGGTAAAACTTGGTACGGGAAACACTTTAGTATAGCGGAGTTTGCTAAGACTAAAGATGAGTTTTCTGCATTGCTCGGGCAAATGCACCTCGATATAGCCGCTTCAACAATCAACAGAAATTCAGCACCTCCCGTTAGACCTCTTGACGGATTTGGTTTGGTAAAGGCAGAAATGCTCACTTTTGCACATACCTATCCTATGCAAGACGAAGACATCCGTGCTATCGTTGAATACTCTCGTTACTATAATCGTTCTTCTGAAAGGCAGCAAGTAATCGATTATATTACAAAGAAATTGTGGAATGTGCGCCAAAAAGCAATCAATGGCGTGAACGGGAGATTGGATATTATGATTTTGGGACTCCTTTCTAATGAGGGTAAGTTTACCTTTACAAAAGAAAATGACCCGAACTCTCCTTTTATCGGCAAAACAATTAACTTTGGTTTTGATGAAACACATGCTGCAAGCGTAACAACTGATTGGACGGATGCCAATAAAGGAACTGTTGATATTATAGCAGACATCGCAGCGGTAATAGAAAATGCGGTTCTCAAGCCGACTAAGATGCTTATGCGTCGCAGCACATTGAACTACATTCTATCTACTACAATTTTGAAACGCTATATCAATGGTACTGATAATGCAAGCAGATTGATTGTGGAGGCACAAGTAAATGCAGAGTTAGAACGACTGGGGCTACCAACTATTGAGGTTGTAGATAAACTCTCACGCACAATAGATGGCGCAGAAGAAAACAAGTTCAATCCATTTGCTGACGGTAAGATTGTATTTATTCCAGATGATAAATTAGGAACAATTGAACACCTTATCACGAACCACGACTTGGGTATTGATGACGACGGCGTTACTTATGGCAAATATAACCACATTGAGGTCGCTTCTTGGATGCAAGGACTCAAAGAGGGAACGAGCCACACCGAATATGTCAGCGCAAGCCTAACTGGTACTCCTGTATGGGAAAATGCACTTGATTGCTATTCACTTGATGTCCTACCATCAACTCGATAAGTATGACTAATCTGCAAGCATTTAAGGCTGCATTGAGACCATATAGTCTTCCGAAAGATAGTATCGAACTCATACTAACTCAGTATGGGTTTGATACTTCGGACGACTATGAGGCTGGAAATGAGAAAATGTTTTATACAGCCGTCATTGATGGGTTGACAATGCTTCTTTCTCTCAAAAAAGAGAAAGATGCAGGTTCAGAAAATGAATATGACACTGATAAAATAGCGGGTAGAATATCTACCTTGAGGAGACGATGGGGCATTGATGACCAAGAGGAAGAGGACGAGATTATGTTTATTGACAGAACCGACGAATGGTAATTATGGAAAGGTATTGTGACCGTATTGAGATATATGAACTAAAAGGGAAATTGTATGACCCCTTTGCGGAAGATAATGCTATAGATAGAGTTCTTGTCTATAAAGGGGAATGTAAGTCACTATTGGCTCATTTTAGAGGCAATAGGTCGCTACCGGACGCCGAAAACTATACAATTACAATACCAGACCCTGACATAACTAATATAAACATACGAAATGTGGCTTACCTATATACAAACAATAATATGAACGATTTGGTTAAATTGACAATTATTGAGGTAAAACGCTATGAAAGGAATACTGTGATACATGCTATCGCACTAAAGGACGGAGATGCGGGGTGATATGGAAGAGGAGATACAAAAACTGCTACTCGGATTTATCCGAAACTTGAATATAAGAAATTGTGATGCCTATCTTGTCAGACCGCATATACTCGGCTCGCAAGAAAATCGACAACGCAGTTATGTGACAATAGGTTACCCTAATGGTATTGATTACAAAGGAGCGTTCGCATTTGCTGAGGGTCTAATAACTATCGGAACAAAGGACAAAATGGACACTCTTGGACTGCCGAACGCAGGTGAGATAACAAGAATATCAAACATCATAAGAAAAGCGTTCCCATATATAACCGAAGACTATTCCCTGCTTGATTTTGAATTCTCAAGCGATGATAGTGACGGCATGGGATGGCATGAATACTACTATTCGTTCCACATATATATTAACAAATCAAATTAAGTAAACAATTATGGATACACAAGTAAGAAAAGCGAAAGCCGTCATCGGGATTGACGAAGTCCATTTATTGAAACATACTAATGGAGAGCCCGAAATCAATGATACATTGATATCTCAGTCCGCAGATTGGTTCTCGGTGGCAACAATTAAAGGGTCATTGGAAGTCGCACAAGACCAACTGTCAAAAACGATGGTACACATCGACCAAAGTTCAGTACCAATCGGCATCTCGGTAGAGGCAGGTGATTTCAATATCTCATTTAATATGCCTGCTCTTGTCAGTTCAAATCTAAGCACTTGGCTGCATGGTCAAAGTTCCACTAAACTCACCCACAATAACAAAGAGGGTTATGGTTATGACTTTACTGAGGAATTGGACAATATGGTACTTGCACTTGTTGCAAAGACAGGAGAAACATTCATATTCCCCAATATACAAGGCGCAGTAACAATGGCTTTGGTTGATGATGTATGGGTTCTCCAATATAGCGGTGCTGTGTTGAACGCAACTAATGATGCTAACAAGTCTGTATATATCCTTGCAGATACCGTTACAGCCTGATTTATTAAGAGGGCGTGTCAAGAAAAACACGCCCTCTTTTTCTCGTGGGATAGAGTAAGGGAAACTCGCTACGCTCATAATGTAGAGTTGGTGGTTCGAATCCATCTCCCGCAACTAAACATAATGAACACGATGAAATCTCCTAAACAAGCAGATATAGAGTCGCAGAAGGCTCTTGTCAATGTAATAAACAATAAAAAGGAAATAATCACATTGACTAATGGGAAAAAGGTGAAAATCGGCTATTTGACTTTCGACACGCAAGATAAAATAGATACTCTTTTTGTAGATTATGAATTAAAAAAGAAGTGTATTGATAAGGACAACCCTTTGCAATTGAAGAAAGCACGGAAAGCAACAAGAAAATTTTATGCCCAAACGATTGCTGCTGCACTAATCAATAATTATCTTGGGTTAAGATTGTATTGGAGCATTAAATGGCGAGTTATATACCATCTGTGGAATATCAATGGCACGGACTTTCAAAATATAGTTCTCGAAGCAAAAAAAAAAGTAGCGGAACCGCAGTACTTTCTGGGTATGGCATTATTGACGAGTATAATAGATACATGGACGATGCTGACGACAAAGGAAGCCGAAGCATTCCGTCGAGAACTCGAATTGGCAAGCAAGCAGCATTCTTAGAGAAATTCCCCGCATTCGGACAAACATTAACTCTATTGGGCGGACTGATAACAATTCCATATTGGGGGTATAAAAATCTCTCAATGGCAATGGCTGACATTATGCTATCGGACCTCCCAAGAGTAGAGTATAGAAAAGAAAAGATTACAAAAGCAGATGTTGACGATGCCATAGAAAGGACTAAAAGCCTGCAAGCAAAAGTTTCAAAAAGCGGTCTTGGAATAAGTATGAAGAATATGATAAAGACAGAAGACTATATGAAGAAATAAATTGGGCAAGGAATAATCCCCTGCCCAATTTATTATTTGACCTTTACCCCTATACATTCAAATGTTCCCTTGAATGAATTCCCATTGGAAGATTTTAGCATGTCATAATTTTTCCATTTCAATTTCCCATCAACAATCTTTGCTGGCTCGTGTATGGTAATCATAGTTATTAGATACCCATTTTTATAAGTAGAGTTGGATGTGTGCGGAAATATACAATATGGTTTCCCATCTCCCGTCTTGTCTAAATAGACCTCTGTTTCTCCTTGTGCATAAAGACCAGATACATTCATCTTTTTCTCATTGGTGGCATCAGGGTCTATTCGTAACACCCATTCATATTCTTGGGCAACAACTTCTTTCTCGTCAGTCCATGTTCCACTCATTGTTATATTCCATGTCCCTAAAAACTGCTTTCTATAGTCCGGCTGCTCGACCTCGTTAGTACCACTATTGCAGCAACAAAGCAGAATACTTATTGCAAAAAGTTGCAAACTGTTAAAAATGTTTTTCATAGATTATATTTGTTGATTTATATTGATAATTCTATCGTAATTCTGAAATGCTAATTGTGCCGCTTTGACCCATACAAGTTACCTTATATCCACCGTCTGCTTTGTTCAAATTTCCATCTATTATGGAGAAGTTGATAGTTAACGCATCTCTTTGCAGGCACAACATATTGCATTTCTCTAACAGGCACAAGTAATATAAGTCCCTATCTTCTTTACAAAAACTTTTCTCTCGTAGTACTTCCCCCTTAGAAGTATTACAACGCCAGGCATTAAACTCAATGTTAAATCCATCAAATTTAATCTTTACATTTATTTCTTTTTCAAACTCCATAACCTTGTTC
>CAVHKB010000130.1:0-7550 GCA_963636305.1 Prevotella sp. P5-108 | reverse complement strand
ATAACATTCTGCGCCAAAAAACACACCCACAACATTCCACTAACACATAAATGTATTACCTACAACATACTATCATCGAACTTTCCATAAATAAAATACACATTTCATTCTCTCCTCCAAACGATTACTTACTTTACTCTTGCATCATTGCAAAAATTCAATTACTTTTGTCTGCGTTGAGTCCACTTAACCCCAAACGGCAGAGAATAATAGAATAAAGAACATAACGCATTAACAAATAGCAGGGGAAGCCGAAAACCTTCAACAGAGTAGGCGACATTTTTCAATCCGAGTTATCATGGAAAACCAAGATTTCACGCCCGTACCTAACAATCATCTTGTTAAAGCAATCCTGACTATGTTGTTCTGCTGCCTTCCTTTCGGCATCGTATCGCTTGTGTATGCTGCCAGAGTGGACTCGCTTTGGAGTATGGGACAAAAAGAGGCGGCCATAGAAGCAGCCAACAACGCCAATAAGTGGAGCAATATCGCACTTATCTGTGGTATAGTCTCCGTCGTTTGTTATGTATTATTCTACTTTCTGATTGCCGTTGTATATCTACACAACGACGCTTTCAATTTCGACAGTTTCTGAACAATGACGCATTCTCGAACCGCCATTATGTTTATCTCCTGTGGAATAATCATAATCGGTGTCCTATGTCTGTATCATACTTTCGATCCGACGCACAGCATCTATGCGCCCAAATGTATCTTCAAATCAATCACCGGCTTTTCTTGTCCCGGCTGTGGATGTCAACGACTCCTCTACAACTGGGCGAACGGAAGATTCTTTGAAGGACTTCGCTATAACTATTTCCTGCCGATAGGAATACTATACATCATCCTTATTCTAATAGGGAAACATATTCCCAAACTGCAACGATTCTGCTCGTCCGCTGCAACCATTTACCTGTTTCTTGCCCTCTATTTCGCTTGGTGGATATTGCGTAATATCTTCGGTATATAGCCCAACAGCACACCATATACAGCAAGATGCCCGTGTTTTTACGCACCACACTTGTACGATTGAGAAAAATGTACTAATTTTGTACCGTGATTTTTAGGCTCTATCAACATTCTATTGGAATAGTGCCAAACAGTAAGAAACCAATACAGACCAATATGTCCTTGAACTCCATCTTTTCTATCTTCCTCCCTAAAGAGGACAAGTTCTTTCCCAAGTTCCAGCAAGTGTCAAAAAACATCGTCGAGGCAGCCGATCTTTTTGCACAGATGATATCCGAAACCGACCTGTCGAAACAAAACGACCTCTACATCCGCATCAAAGCGCTGGAAACCGAGTGCGATGAGATAACCCAAACGATATTTGTCGAACTCAACGACACTTTCGTTACTCCCTACGACAGAGAAGATATGCACGAGTTATGCGACACTGTCGACGATGTAATGGACCTAATCAATTCTTCAGCCAAGCGTACTATATTGTACCAGCCTAAATCCATGCCCAACAAAGCCATGCACATGGCTGAAATCATCTTAGAAGGAGCCAAGGCTATCAATACGGCTTTCCAACAACTTAAAACTATCAATAAGAAACCGGAAGTGGCATTAGAGCAATGCAATAAACTGCACTCGCTTGAACACGAAGGCGACGATGTCTACGACAACTTCGTCAAAGACCTGTTCGAAACAGAAGAAGACGCTCGGGAACTCATCAAAATAAAAGAGATAATGTCCTGTATGGAGGAGACCACCGACCATGCCAACCGCGTCGGAAAAACCCTCAAAACAATTATTGTAAAGTACGCATAAACTACAATCCCTACTTAACAACATGTTGAGTAGGGATTTATTTTTCTCTCATCACTATGGCATTACTCATCACTATTATTGTCCTCGCCATCACTTTCGACTTCATAAACGGATTCCACGACAGTGCAAACTCCATCGCAACAGTCGTCTCTACTAAAGTATTACGCCCGTTTATCGCCGTCCTATGGGCTGCTGTGTTCAACTTTATCGCTTTCTTCATTGCTAAATATGTAATCGGCGAGTTCGGCGTTGCACAAACGGTACAAAACACCGTCGTAGAGGAAACGGTCACGCTTCCCCTACTTGTGGCAGGTATGCTCGCCGCAATCATCTGGAATCTACTTACCTGGTGGAAAGGAATCCCGTCCTCTTCTTCTCACACCCTGATTGGTGGACTCATGGGAGCCGCTATAGCAGCACAAGGGTGGAACGCCGTACATTGGGGAACGGTCGGATTTATTGCATTGTTTATATTTTTAGCCCCTCTCATAGGCTTTGTCGCAGGAAATCTGATTGCCATACTGACCTACTGGATTGCCAAACGGGTCAAACCACACAAAGCCGACAAATGGTTTAAGCGACTGCAACTCATCTCGTCCGCAGGACTGAGCATCGGGCATGGACTCAACGACTCTCAAAAAGCAATGGGCGTCGTTGCCTGCGCCCTAATGGCATACACCAACACCTATCACATCAAGTTCGAAGAACTACCCTTCTGGCTAACCCCCATGAGTAGTCTTCCTGTCCCCGAATGGGTCCCTTTCGCATGTTTCTTCGCCATGGCCGTAGGGACCATGTCTGGAGGTATGAAGATAATCAAGACTATGGGGAATAAAATAACGAAACTGACACCTGTCGAAGGCTTCTGTTCGCAAACCTCTGGGGCTATCACGCTGCTGATTACCGAGTTGCTGAAAGTTCCCGTTTCCACCACCCATGTCATCAGCGGAGGTATAATGGGCGTCGGCTCTGTAAAACGCCTATCTGCCGTACGATGGGGTGTAACGATCGAACTGCTTATCGCATGGATTATCACTATACCCGTCAGCGCACTCATCGGCGCAGGTGTTTACGGGGTAATGTCTATCTTCATGTGATTGGCGCGATAGCACCGCCACCTCTCGCACCTCGCATTTCCTTTCAGAAAGAATAACGCATTGCACATAGATTGCGCACCAACTGAACGATGGTATCAACCGAAATAGCAGTGGTGTTGATACACAAATCATAGTTACTCGCAACGCCCCAATGCCCATTCGTATAGAAATTGTAATAAGCGGCACGCTGCTTGTCTGTCTTTTCTATTAGTTCTTCGGCCTGCTTGGCACCGATCGACAATCTCTTCTCCAAACGGCGTACACGCTCTTCCGTGTCGCATGAGAGAAACAAATTCAGGCAGTCCGTTCTGTCGCGCAATATGTAATCTGCACATCGCCCCACAAAAACACAACTGCCACCTGCTGCAAGCCTGCGAATAACCTGACTCTGTATCTGGAACAACTCTTGTTTTCCGCCGCCTATCGCATACATATACGGATTGCACACCTCATCCGCCTGTGCAAACAAGGTCGCATCAAAATTACTCTCCTTAGCCGCCTCCAAAAGCAGTTCTTTGTCATAGTATGTCAACGACAACGCCTCCGACAACGCCTTGCCTACTGCCCTGCCTCCTGCAGCCAACTCTCTGCCTATGTTGATTATCATCGCTTCGTATTATAAGGTTTCACTTGCAAAGGTAATAACTTTTTCGTAATTTCGCACCTCCAAACGAAGAAGAAGAGTAAACGCTATGAAAAGAAATATCATTGGGTGCTTGTGCCTGTCCATCAGCCTGTCTCTGTCCGCACAAACAGCATCCCTGCAGAAAATCCTGTCCAACGACTGCACCAAGAATGCCAATATAAGTGTGTATGTGCAAAATCTCTCTACGGGACAAACAATAACCGCCTATCGGCAGCAAGCCGTTGTACCGCCAGCCTCTGTCATGAAGATCATCACATCGGCTACGGCAATCGAACTCTTGGGCGACGATTTCCGTTTCTCCACCTTTCTGGAGACCGACGGAACAATCGAAAACGGCGTACTGAAGGGCAACCTTTATATCCGTGGTACCGGCGACCCCACTCTGGGCAGCGAAAAAGTGGGGAATCGTTCTTTCTTGTATAAATGGGCATACGCCATCAAAACCATCGGGATTAGAGAGATACAGGGGAACATAATCGCCGACGCTTCGTTCTTCGATGCAGATGCCGTCAACCCGCAATGGATTTGGGAAGATATAGGCAACTACTATGCTCCCGGTATCTATGCGCTTCCCTACCTGGATAACACCCTGAATGTACAACTGCGCAGTTCGGCGGTAGGCAGTGTCGCAGAGGTCGTAAAAACCTTTCCCTACATCGAGGGTATCTCCTTCGAAAATCATATACGCTGCACCGCTATCACGCACGACGGAGCATACATTCACGGAGTTCCCTATAGCAATACGCGTTACTTGGTGGGCAGTGTCCCGAGCAATCGGGGTATATTCGGCGTCAAAGGCGACATCCCTAATCCGCCTCTCCTGTTGGCACAACATTTCTGTATGCGCCTACGCGAGATAGGCATAAACATACAAGGAAAACCGGACTACATAACGGAAACAACGGCAGATACTGCCCGACATCTTCTCTACACGCACCTGTCGGAACCGCTTTCCGTCATTATCAAAGAGATAAACCAAAACTCCAACAACCTTTATGCCGAGCAGGTGTTCCGCTATCTTGGCAGTCTGATAACCACACCCTGCACCATTGCCAACGCAGTGGATGTGGAACGGAACTGCTGGAGAAACAGAGGCGTTTTCCTCAATTCATCGTTCATTATGGACGGGTGTGGCTTGGCACCGCAAGACGCCGTTTCTGCCGAGACCTTAGTACAGATATTGTCCTATATGTGGAGAGGCAAACACCATCAAGCGTTTCTCGAATCGCTGCCCGTTGCAGGAAAATCGGGGACACTTAAGTCCTTCGGCGCAAAAACACCGCTGCAAGGAAAGGTGCAGGCAAAAAGCGGCACCACCTCACGAATCAAGAGTTATGCAGGTTACCTCTACACACCTGACAATCAGACTATCGCTTTTGCGGTGATTATTAACAACGCCAATTGCAAACCCAAAGCCGTCCAACAAATCATCGAATCATTCCTCTTGGATGTATATCAAACAAACAAATAGCACCAACACCCTGTTGCGTGACCTGTCCGCACAACAAGACCTGCCCGAACTGTTCACTATCTACACCGACTATCAGACTGCCGGCAGAGGACAACAGGGCAACTCTTGGGAGAGCGAAGAAGGTGCCAACCTGCTGTTTTCCACGCTCTTTCGCCTGCAAGACATCCCCGCTCAAAGGCAGTTCCTTCTGTCCGAACTCGTTCCTTTGGCCATCGTCAGGGTACTGAACAAATACGCTTCCCCGTTCACAGTCAAGTGGCCCAACGACATTTACTGGAACGACCTGAAAATAGGGGGAATACTTATCGAACATATCCTGCAAAGCAATTGCCTACAGAGGAGCATCGTAGGAGTGGGACTGAATGTCAACCAAACAAAGTTCCAGAGTAATGCCCCCAACCCTACCTCGTTGAAGAACATTCTGTGCAAAGACATCAATCGGGAGGTACTGCTTCAGGAAATCCTCGATGAATTCAAGGTTCTACGCCCTTTGCTCCACGAACCCGAATCACTCAAACAGCAGTATATGGCGCATCTCTATCGGCGGCACGGCTACTATCCCTACGCCGAAATACCCTGCACTGCTGCACCCGTAAACATAGCGCAACACAACCTGAAAGGCAGTTTCTTGGCTGCCATTACCGACATCACAGAAAACGGATGCCTTGTTCTCACAGATAGGCAAGGCAACCGACGCACATATCATTTCAAGGAAATACGATATATCATCGATCCGCAATCACCACAGGAAAACGCTCTTTAAGAGACTTCCCCGTACTCAGATTGAGGAACTCACACACAATAATGTATATCCCCACCTCCCCCACACGGTCGTTGGTCAGTCTTCCGTTCCACACCAATACTCCCTCCGCCGAAACAACGGCATTTCGGTAAGGATTCGCTATCACGGAACCTCTTGGGGTAAATACATTCATCGTCACGGCATAACCGTCACTCGGCAACAAGTAGTGTATTAGACATACATCACGCCACCCGTCGCCATTCGGTGAAAAACTCTCCTCCTCTGCCCACGCATACCGACGGACTGCCTCCTGCTCACCTGCATCTATCAACCTGTATTGTGAGTTCTGCGCGCCCGGTGTCGAATAACCGCAATCCTTGCTTGCCGAGTGCCACGACGATGCCTCATTGCTCGGAAGATTCGGGTGAATACGCTCTAACGACACCCCTCTTGTCTCGTCCAATAACACATGATGCCATCGGGGAGAATAACCGACAGAATCCAGAATAGTCGTATCTTTCGTCTCCCTGTCCACACGAAGAAGATAAAGTGTAGCCCCGCTGTTCGGTAACTTCCTGCTCCAACTGCAGGACCATATATTGTCATCGCGTTCAGTTCCATAAAACGATACCAACTCCTCTGCATCCTTACACAGAACCGCATAATCATGGGCATCTGCCCGTGCAAACGACGAGAACTTGTTAGCAGCAAGAAACGCCCCCTCCTGACTACGAGTAGTCAGTTGAACTCCGTCCAAGACCGCAGCAACACTGTCCCTGTTATAAATCTCTATAAACTCCTGCCCACCATCTGCAGGGTCGAACATGATCTCGTTAATAACAAGGTCTCCCTGCGAGGTCACATCGTCCACCTCCACCACTTCGCCTGTCACACGAATATCGTCCATGTAATAGCAGTTGCCCGTTTGTTTCGAATTACAAACAAGAATGCTGAAGTACTCGCTCTCAATCGTACTCCCTAAATAGCAACTACCCTCCTGCACATAGTCATTGTCCACTCCGTCCACACAACTATACAACGATAATTCCCCCTTTTCATCGAGTAAAATACGCACTCGTACCTCGTTGTCTGTACTCGACAACAACGCCGCCCTCTCCGTGTTTTCAATCAGCAGTTGTCTGTCTTCCTTATACTGTTGATAGAGGGTGATATTTCGGTTGGCTCCCCCTATTTGGACATAAAGTCCGCTACCCGCTGAGGGGTCTTGTGTCGTAGAGGTAATATAAATGCGCATATAGTTGTAGGAAGAAGGAGTACACGCTATCCTCGCCCAAAAAGACCACTCGGCATTCCTGTTCACACGACAAACGGTCGAAAGATAACTCGTTGCCGCAGCGTTTGCCTTTGTTTGTAGTTGCTTATACGGATTGATGGCAAAATTACTATATGTACCTTCCCATCGGGGATTCTTGGTGTAATCTCCGTCTGTGAAATCATCGTTGAATTGGCAATAAACAGGAGTGCATACTGCTAACAATATCGGCAAAAGGAAGTGTTTCATCGTATTCATCGGGTGAAATATCCGCAAGCACACACCACACCGCTCGGTGCATACTTGTTCGTCACAAAGGTACTCCTTTCTTGAGAGTTTTGCAAATCCTTTGCAAAAACCCGTACACAGACCTTACCTGCCAGCAAGAAACCTACAATATAAAAAATAACTAAAAGCCCCATATCCCCTCCCATATCCCAAGCCCAAAACTCACCTCTGCCAACCCTACTATTTCCTACCCCTCCCAAACGATTTATATACGATTTATATAGGACGCATATAGGACGCATATAGGAAGAATATAG
>CAVHKB010000129.1:0-7578 GCA_963636305.1 Prevotella sp. P5-108 | reverse complement strand
TATTAATTGTTAATTATTAATTGTTAATTGCTACCTCCCTAATAGACATTTTTTCTACCCCACGCCAATAACACACGCAAAAAAGGTCGATTTTTTACCGCTTTTATGCTCTTTCCAACCTATAAGAAAAAAGCCGTGATTTAGCACCTATATATATAATGCCGACCATCTACTTTTGCAGCACTTTTGTTTAACAAGAATCTAACCCATAATAAATAACCGCCCGAAAATAGGCATCCCTGCCTTTCTCGGGACAAAAAACAACTTAACGAAAAAGAATTTCTTTGCCATGAAAAGAGTTTCACGCACTCGAGACAAAAGGATCATCTTGACAGTATGCGCTGTCATACTTTCTTTCTCATTCCTCCATGCTCAAACTACTGCTCATGCGACCATACATGGTAATGTGGTCGATGCCGCAGGAGAACCCGTGATTGGAGCAGCAGTACAAATAAAGAACTCTACCGTAGGTACTATCACCGACTTTGACGGCAACTTCTCTATTCAAGCCCAACCACAAGCAACACTCGTAATCAGTTACTTAGGCTACACTACCCAAGAGATTCCTCTCAAAGGGCAAACAACTGTCAAAGTCACTCTACGAGAAGACACACAAGCACTCGAAGAGGTCGTTGTCGTAGGCTACGGCACTCAGAAAAAAGTCAATCTGACAGGAGCAGTAGGTGTAACCAACGCCGAAGCAATCGAGTTCCGACCTGTAACAAACGCCACACAGGCATTGCAAGGACTTGTACCGGGACTACAAATCACGCAGAGCAGTGGTTCGTTGGAGAAAACTCCTACAATGAACATCCGTGGTACAGCCACTATTGGAGAGGGGTCATCAGGTAGCCCGTTGGTACTTATCGACGGTATGGAAGGTGACATGAATACAGTCAACCCGCAAGACATCGAATCCATCTCCGTACTGAAAGACGCCGCTGCATCATCCATCTACGGTTCACGGGCACCCTTCGGTGTAATCTTGGTCACTACCAAAAGCGGCAAAGCAGGAAAGATGCAAATCAACTACAACAACAACTTCCGTTGGGGGTCGCCTATTGTAAAAATGAAGCAAATGGACTCCTACTCATTTGCCAACTACTACAACGAAGCAGCGCGCAATACTTCCAACAATACTACCGATATCATCTTCACCGACGAAACATTAGCCCGTATTCTCGCATACCAACGGGGAGAAATAACTACTACTCTCGCAATGCCTACAAGTGGCACACAGTGGCAAGACCCGTTCACTACGGCTAACGCCAACACCGATTGGTACGACATCTTCTTCAAAAACTACAACTTTTCGCACGAGCATAACTTGAGCGCAAGCGGAGGTAACGAAAAAGTCAATTTCTACATCTCTGCCAACTACATGAACCAAGAAGGACTCTTGAATCTTGGTGAAGAGTACCTGCGGCGATACAGCGCAACAGGCAAGATGCAAGCATCGCTCACCAACTGGATGAAACTCAACTACTCCATTCGTTTTATGCGCGAAGACTACAACAAGCCATCTGCCATGAACGACGGACTCTACGAAAACCTCGCACGACAGAACTGGCCTAATCTGCCGCTCTACGACAACAACGGCAACCTCTATTCTAACACTTGGCCTGGACGAGACTTCCTGCAAGGAGGCAAATACAACAAAACAACCGACAACATCTACCAACAGATAGGACTTACATTGGAACCCATTAAAAATTGGGTAACAAGTATGGACTTCAACTATAAAATAAAAACATACGATGTTTACTCCTATACTCTGCCTACCTACAACTGCGATATCTACGGAGTTCCTATCGACAAGGATTATGCAACCACTTCCGTTACCGAAAACAACTACAAAGAAAACTACCTCATCGCAAACATACGCACACAATACTCCTTCAGTATCAATGATGCGCATAACTTCTCATTCATGCTCGGTGCGCAAGCCGAAAACCTATGGCAGAAACAAAGTGGAGTCACTGCCTATGGACTGGTCTTGGACGAACTGCCCGAAATAGACCTGACTACAGGCCTCGTCTGGAACAAAAGTACTAATTCATGGGAGAAAAAAGACTTAAGCCCCTACGGTAATAGGAACTCTTGGTCAACTGCGGGCTTTTTTGGTAGAATCAACTATGATTATATGGGACGATACCTTGTCGAGTTCAATCTTCGATACGACGGCACTTCTCGCTATCGCGGAAAACTGCGCTGGAATCTCTATCCCTCCGTCTCTGCAGGATGGAACATCGCACGAGAGAGTTTCTGGGAACCCTACGAGCATATAGCCAACAACCTCAAACTGCGTGCGTCCTACGGTGAATTGGGCAACCAAAATACAAACGGATGGTATCCTACCTACCTCACATTCTCACCGAGTGTCAATAGTGGCACATGGCTGCAAGGTGGCGCAAAAACAACTACCATCGGAGTACCTACTGCTATCACAACAACTCTGACATGGGAGAAAGTACGAAACTGGAACGTCGGATTCGACTTCGGTTTCCTTAACAACCGACTGACTGGATCATTCGACTACTATACCCGCTACACACTTGATATGATGGGTTCAGCACCCGAATTGCCGTCTATCTTAGGATACACTGCACCCAAAACCAATAATACCGACTTGAAAACAATGGGCTGGGAGTTCGAAATAGGCTGGCAGGATGTACGCAAAAACGGATTTAGTTACGGGGCTAAATTTCTGCTCTCTGATGCTATGACCTATGTCACACGCTACCCGAGCAACACAACAAACTCCATCGACCAATACATCGCCGGACAACCATTAGGACAGATTTGGGGATACACCACTATAGGCATAGCCCAAACAGATGCCGAAATGAATGCACACTTGGACCAATTAGATGAGAACTTCTTCAATACATACGGCTACTTCCCATCCAGTATGCACGATGGACAATCGGCATTAGGTTCTGGATGGGCAGCAGGAGATATCATGTACGAAGATATCAACGGCGATGGTCGTATCTCCGCCGGTGACCGCACCTTGGATAATCATGGCGACCTCAAAGTCATCGGCAACAGCACTCCTCGCTTCCAGTTCGGTATCGACCTCAATGCTGCATGGAAAGGCGTAGATCTGCGCTTGTTCTTCCAAGGCGTGATGAAACGAGACTACTGGCAAGGCTCTTCCTACTTCTGGGGAGCAAACACAGAAGCAACTTGGTCCGCCGCACTCGTACAACACCTCGACTTTTGGCGCGACGAAAACAGTCTCTTGGTTCAACAAGGAATAATGGAAGCAAACACCAATGCCTACTATCCCAGACCCTCATTTGACCGCGGAGGTGAAGGATATGGCGTCTCCGGACGAAACCACCAGGTGCAAACTCGATACCTGCAAAATGCAGCATACATCCGTCTGAAAAACCTGCAAGTCGGCTACACACTACCCGACAAATGGATGCAAAAGATACATATACAAAAACTCCGCATCTATTTCTCTGCAGAGAACCTGTTTACCGCTACTAAACTCGCGTCTATGTTCGACCCAGAAACAATCGACGGCGGTAACAACAACTCCGAAAAGGACTGGCGTACACGAAACAACGGAAACGCTTATCCTCTGTCTAAAGAATACTCGTTTGGTCTTAGTATAACACTCTAATCAAGACACTATGAAAACATCTAATAAGAAAGCACTACTCGCAGCCATCTTTGGATGCAGTATCATAACACTCACTGGTTGCAACGATTGGTTGACAAAAGAACCTCTGTCTTCCGTATCTCCCGAAGACTACTTTACTAAAGAGTCCTCTTTGTTAGCCTTTGTCGATGGACGCTACACCGAATTCCTGCCGACGCACGGAGGTAGCAGCAGCACCGATGGTTACGACTACGGTATGTTCCAATGGGATGCCACTACCGACAACCAAATAAACGCCTCCGCACCCGACGACAAGTATCTCGGTCTGTGGCGCGTACCGCAAACAGGTGGAGGTTATTCTTTCAGCAATATCTATAAATGCAACTGGTTTTTGCAGCAGGTAATGCCTAAATATCAAAAAGGTGAGATTAGCGGTGTGAAAGAGAATATTGACCATTACATCGGGGAGATATATTTCTTGCGCGCTTATCAATACTTCCAACTCCTGCAAAAGTTCGGAGACTACCCTATCGTCACGGAACCGCTCACCGATAGTAAAGAAGAGTTAATCGCCGAAAGCAAACGCGCACCCCGCGACTCTGTTGCACGCTTCATTCTCCAAGACCTCGACAAGGCCATTACCTATATGTCAGAAACAGAAATGGCTAATTCTCGCATCTCCGCCACTGCTGCCTACCTGCTCAAGTCACGCGTCGCTCTTTTCGAAGGCTCTTGGCTGAAGAACTTCGCAGGTACGCCTTTCGTTCCTTGCACAAGCGACTGGCCTGGATATACCAAAGAGTATAACGCCAACTACCAATTCCCGCGCGGAACAGCCGAAGAGGAAGCCAAGTGGTTCTTCGAACAAGCCATGACAGCCGCCAAAGAGGTCGCCAAACGGACTTCATTGACACCCAATACCGGCACCGTACAACAAAGCGAAACCGATGCTCCCAATCCCTATATGGATATGTTCGCATCCGAAGACCTCTTCGCTAATACCGAAGTACTCCTATGGTGTCCCTACGGACCCAATCTCGTGGGACATAGTGTCGTCATGTATGCACAAAGAGGAAACAACAACACGGGACTCACACGAGGATATGTCGACAGTTATCTGATGAAAGACGGACTCCCCATCTATGCCAGTCCCCTCTACCAAGGAGATACCTCCTTCGTTGCCGTCAGAACCGACCGCGATACCCGTCTGAGTTGTTTCTTGAAAGAACCGGGACAACGCAACTACATATACCCCACCACCGAAAGTAACAACGCCATCGAAATCGAACCCGTGCCGCAATTCACAGGAGTCATCGAGACCTACGCTACAGGATACTCCATCCGTAAAGGCAACTCCCTTTACCAAAAACAATGTCAGCAACGAGGCTCCACTACCGGTTGCGTGGTCTTCCGTTCGGCAGAAGCACTCCTCAACTATATCGAAGCCTGCTACGAGCGCAACGGAAGTCTCGATGCAGATGCCACCGAGTATTGGAAACTGCTCCGTGCAAGAGCAGGTGTCGACGAAGATTTCAATAAGACAATTGCCGCTACCGATATGTCTATCGAGGCCAAAAACGACTGGGGCGCATACACTGCAGGAGTATTAATAGACCCTACCCTCTATAATATACGACGCGAACGACGCAGCGAACTCCTGGCGGAGGGTCTTCGCTATATGGACCTCATCCGTTGGCGCAGCCTCGACCAGTTAATCAACACCCCATATCAAGTAGAGGGTATTCATGTCTGGAGTAAAGGTATGCAGCACATCTATGCCGAAGTCATTAACAGTGACGGCACTAAAGGGGTCGTCTTCAAATATGGTGAAAAGAACGCAAATGTCTCCTCGCCTTCCGATTCCGAGTGGTTCCGTCCCTATCGCATGGTCGATTCACAACAAGGATACGACGGACTCTCTTGGAAAATGGCGCACTACCTCTACCCTATCAATGCCAAAGAGTTCTTGCTCACTTCCTCCGACGGAGCCAACAAAGAGACCTCACCTCTCTATCAGAACCCCTATTGGAGCAAAGATGCTGACACAGCACCCGAGAAATGATAACTTTTCGTAAATAGTATAATTGATTAGTTTGATTGATTAGTGAATAGATTAAAGATTTAGTGTTTGTTGATTGATTACAGAAGCGCACTCGACCGGGATGGTTAGGTGCGCTTCGCCTTTATCTGTTCACTACTATGTGCCGACGACTCTACAATGCCTCAAACGACAAATCAATGTCCTCAGCAACCATCGCCGTCAGATAATAAGGATTGTCAACAGCGTCCTGCATCGTATCTACAATCACATAGCGTACATCCTTGAAACTCATCACATTCCTACTATGTGCATGTCCCGACAGATACAGTTCTACACTATATTGCTGGAACAACGAAGTCACCTCATAAGTCTCTTCCATTGGGAAATTGCTCGTATGACCCTGTGATGCATCACGCTTGAAAATATGAGTATGCGTAAACACGATGATATGACGATAATCATTCTCTTTCGTCTTCTCTGCCAACACCTCACGCAACCACGCAAGTTGTTTCCTGCCGAAAGTCCCGTCACCCGTATCAAGACTGATGTAAAAGTCTTTGGCATTCGGCGTTTCCACCGTGAAATAATAAGAAGAGGTGTGCCAATAACTGATGTACTCTGCCCACTGACCGAAATACAGGTCATGGTTTCCGGGTGTACCGAACAGAGGCACATCGTTGCTCTGACTCTCCCGATCAAAAGCAATCGCCTCCATAAAACGGGGGAAATTGTGTTGGGCATTGATCATATCACCTAAAATAAGCCCCAACTCACAGAGCGTATCATTGCGCATCAAAGTTGCCCAGTGCTTGATGTTTCTTGCGGTGGAATCCACATGCAAATCGCTGCAAACATACACCTTGTACGAATCATCCGCAACAACTATTGTCTTGAACCCTGCCACATCATTGTATTCCATTGAGGTCGCAAAACGAACATCCGAGCGGGGACTCTGACCGTAGAACATTCCCAACATGTCTAAATTGGGGTTGCAACCGCATAGTAGCAACACTGCCAAACCGTATAAAAAGTATTTCTTCATCTTGTGTGCTGTTTTTCGTTTATTTCTTTCCTCCTACGGCAAGAGCAAACCCGAAGTATGTATGAACGCCATAGAAACTTGCATCTAAGTGAAACATTCCGGTAGGCTTGCATTCCACACCCGCATAAAGGCGTATTCGCTCATTCACATCCACCCTGCTGTTCACCATAAACATAGGCTGAAAGAAACGCTCCATCTGATACCTGTCAAAGTTGGCTACGGCAAAACTCAAATTCCACTTGCTTTGTTGCGGGCGTACAAACACCTCCAAACCATACAGCATCGTCGGCTCAAACGCGATGCTGTTCACTGTGTGCCAGTCCACATCCATATCCTCCAACAATCGGCCCGCAATACCTATCTGCACCGACACATAATCCATTCGGTAACCGAAAGAAAATCCACCAGTAAAATCGTGGATTCGATTGCGCACCACCGCTCTATAGAGCAACTTGGTATCTAAAAATATCTCTCCTACCTTCATCGGAAACTTCGGACGCATATCCAACGACACCGTATATACATTGGCTATATTCAGTTGAGCCAACGCGTCCATCTCAAAATAGTTGTTCAACGGCAGAAAGGCTGCCACATCCACCCAACCGTAATGCGACCAGGTATAATTATAACCATAACCCGCATTCGCGCCCACACGGATAGGCTGCTGTCCCGCATACAAAAAGTTGCTATAGACAAACACAACCAATAGCAACCCGATAACTCTCTTTTTCATCCTAATATACTTTGTGACGCAAAGGTAATGCCTTTTTCCTTTCCGTCCAAATCCTGCCACCTCCCACCCTGCTTGTTAATTGTTAATTATTAATTACATTCTCCCCTGCATATTAATTGTTAATTGTTAACTGTTAATTGCCATCTCCC
>CAVHKB010000128.1:0-7642 GCA_963636305.1 Prevotella sp. P5-108 | reverse complement strand
CGATGAATTTTCTTTGCTTCGTTTCTTTTGTTCATGCAAAAGAAATGAAGAACATCCTTCCAACAAAAACAATCCCTTCACCGTGCGCTTATGATAACTGTAGAGCCATAGCGTGCTATGGCTCTCGACTCCCTTTCGCAGGAAAAACCTCCTGTTCCCCTCCAAACCATATATCCCCCTCAACCCATTAAACCACGAATAAAACAACAACCCCCCTAAACTCACAAACTAAACGCCTAACTATTGTACAAATCACATAAATTTACTACCTTTACACGCTCAAAGAGGATAACCGTTTTATCCATTCTATCTATGCAGTCAGTTTGGGAAATACATAACCTGTCGCAATCCGAACAGCAAGTCGCCAAACAATTGGCAGAAACCTTGAATATCAGTCAAGTCTCTGCTGCTATTTTGGTGCGGCGAGGTCTATTAACCCCCGAAGCAGCGCGCGAATTCATATCTCCCAAACTGCGAAATCTGTCCGACCCTTTCCTGATGAAGGACATGGACAAGGCGGTAGAACGACTGCGCTTGGCAATAGACCGAAACGAGCATATCCTGATTTACGGCGATTACGATGTCGACGGAACTACCGCAGTCGCACTGACATACCGCTTCCTGCAAAACCACTACTCGAATATAGACTTCTATATCCCCGATAGATACACCGAAGGATATGGCATCTCCTACAAAGGCGTCGATTATGCCGAGCAGAACCATTGTACACTTGTCATTGCACTTGATTGCGGCATACGAAACAACGCACAAATAGACTACGCAGCAGAAAAAGGAATCGACTTTATCATTTGCGACCACCATCTGCCAGGCACAGTACTACCTGCCGCAGTAGCAGTACTCGACCCCAAACGGGCTGACTGCACCTTTCCATGCAAAGACCTTTCAGGTTGCGGCGTAGGATTTTGCTTCGTGCAGGCTTATGCCCAGAAAAACGGTATCAGCACCGACGAACTGATGCCGCTGCTCGAACTGACGGCCATGAGTATTGCGTCCGACATCGTTCCTATTGTCGGTGAAAACAGGATATTGGCATATCACGGCTTGCGTATGATAAACTTACAGCCATCTGTCGGCGTTGCAAGTCTTTTGCAAAAAGCAGGATTAGAGAACTCCAAAGTAACCATATCCGACCTTGTTTACCGCATAGGACCTCGCTTGAATGCTTGCGGAAGAATAGAGTCAGGAAGAGAGGCTGTACAACTGTTGATTACTAAAGATACCTCACTCGCCAATCGCATAAGCGAATCTATCGACGAGCATAACCGAAGCAGGAAAGAGTTAGACCAGACCATCACGGCAGAGGCATTGCAATTACTTCAGAACGACCCCGATAACTCGAAGAGAATGACAAATGTGGTGTGTGGGAAAGACTGGCACAAAGGAGTGGTCGGCATTGTTGCTTCCCGTCTGACAGAATCCTACTACCGCCCCACTATCGTACTCACCGAATGCGACGGCATAGTTTCTGGCTCTGCGCGTTCTGTGGCAGGCTTCGATATATACACGGCTATAGATTCCTGCCGCGACCTGTTAGACAACTTCGGAGGACACATTTTCGCCGCAGGATTGTCGATGAAAACAGAGAATTACCCCGCTTTCAGGGAACGATTCGATAAGTATGTCCGCGAACACATCTTGCCCGAACAACTGCAACCTACCATTCAAATAGAGTGTGAACTGTCTTTCGCCGACATCACAAACAAGTTCTACGATATATTGCAGTGTCTTGAACCCTTTGGTCCAGGTAATCCGAACCCGCTGTTTGTAACACGGGGAGTAATGAACCATCACGATACACGCGCAGTCGGCAAAGCGGCAGAGCATCTCAAATTAGATGTTACAGATAACGGATTGGACGCCATTAAGGGAATCGCATTTGGCAAAGGCAATCTTGCAAACTACCTTCTGGCAGGGGAGAAAATCGACATCTGCTATAGTGTAGAAAAAAATGTATTCCAAAACTGCATATCCCTGCAAATAAGAGCGCAAGATATACACTATCCTGCAGATAACCGAAAAATACTATATATCAACAACTCTCATCACTAATACATTATGTTTTCAGAACGAGACCAACAATCCCCTAAACAACGGAGCGGAAGTATAGAAGTAATCTGTGGCAGTATGTTCTCCGGCAAAACAGAAGAACTTATCCGACGAATGAAGCGCGCACAGTTCGCCAAGCAAAAAGTCGAGATTTTCAAACCAGCGATGGATGTTCGGTATTCCGATGTCGATGTTGTGTCGCACGACCGGAACAAGATAACCTCTACACCCGTCGACTCTTCGGGAAACATACTCCTTCTTGCCTCCGATGTAGATGTTGTAGGGATCGATGAAGCCCAGTTCTTTGATGAAGGCATTGTGGATGTATGCATACAACTTGCCAACTCGGGCATCAGAGTAATCATAGCCGGTCTTGATATGGACTTTTTAGGTCACCCCTTCGGTTCTATGCCCGCACTAATGGCTATTGCAGAAGATGTGTACAAGGTCCATGCTATATGCGTGCATTGCGGAGACTTGGCATACATATCTCATCGGTTGGTCGATAGCACCAAACAAATTCTACTCGGCGAAACTGCAGAATACGAGCCTATCTGTCGCAGTTGCTACGAACGGCTGAAACAGACAGAAGCCAATTAAGTAATCACCATCCTGCACATGCTTGCAAACTTCATTCTTCCTCTTGCAATCGAGGGAACCTTCACCTATCGTATTCCCGATGAAATGGCTTCGTCGGCGCAAGTAGGAATGCGGGCATTACTACCTGTAGGCAATAAAATCTATACGGGCATTCTACAGTCGTTCCATCAAAAGAACATAGCAGATATAGAGGGAATCAAACTGAAAAACATAGTAGGTTTTCTGGACAACGACCCTATTGTAAATCATCAACAATTGGCACTCTGGCAATGGATGTCCGACTACTATCTATGCTCCATTGGCGAGGTAATGAAACTGGCATTGCCTACCGTATTTAAGTTAGAGAGTGAAACAAAGGTACAGATAAACAGTTCCTCCGTTATCCATACAGAGGACCTGTCTGCCACACAACGGAACATACTGAACTTGCTTGGCGATGGCAAACTGCATAATATGCAGGAACTGAGTAAAGCGGTGGGTATTAAAAGCATTGCGCAAGCAATCAGGAAATTGATTGATGAGGATTATGTTCTGACAGCAGAGGAGGTACAAAATCATTTCGCACCCGAAACAGAAGTCTTTTATTCGCTGTCGCACACCTACAGGGACGAGAACCGTAGGCAGCAGATAGCACAATCGTTGAAAAGATATACAAAACAATACGGATTGCTGCAGCATCTGTATAGTGTACAGGACATAAGCAAGGAACAACTTGCACAATGGGACGGTTATTCTGCATCTGCACTAAAAACATTGATAACAAAAGGAATTGTCGTACAAGAGCGGAAAGAGGTGGACAAATCGTCTTCTGCCGATAAGTCTGTCAACGGAAAGAACACGCTTAATGCATATCAAAACGAGGCACTGAAACAAATCAAAGAACAGTGGCTGCAAAAAAACATCGTATTGCTGCATGGGGTGACCTCAAGTGGAAAGACCGAAGTGTATATCCATTTGATGGAAGAAATGCTGAACACGCACAAGCAAATACTCTATTTGGTACCGGAAATTGCATTGACCACCCAACTAAGTGAACGACTGAAACAAGTGTTTGGCGAACGGTTAGGCGTGTACCATTCTCGGTTGTCCGAGCGGGAAAGGGGGAATATCTATCGAAACCTGCAATGCGGCAACATCGACATTCTATTGGGCGTACGCTCAACATTGTTCCTCCCGTTTAACAATCTCGGATTGATAATCGTGGACGAAGAACACGACTCCTCATATAAACAACAAGATGTTGCTCCCTGCTACTATGCTCGTACAGTAGCATACTATTTGGCACATCTCTATCATGCCAAAGTCCTGTTAGGCTCCGCCACACCTGCAATAGAGACCTATTATAACGCACAAAACGGTAAAATAGGACTTGTCCGACTGACGCACCGTTATAACGACATCCCTTTACCAACGATACACCTGTTGGACCTGAAAGAGAACTATCGGCGAAAAGAAATGAACGGGCATCTCTCTTGTTCGTTGGTAGAGAATATCAATACAGCCCTTGATAGACACAAGCAAGTTATTTTGTTTCAAAACCGACGGGGCTATGCAGCACAAACAGAGTGCAAACAATGCGGGTATATTCCCAAATGCGTACATTGTGATGTGACGCTGACAGTACACCTGAATCAAGGAAAACTGATTTGCCATTATTGTGGCTACTCCACACCTATTCCTGCAAAATGTCCGAACTGCAATAATAGTCCCTTGCTCAACAAAGGTTTCGGCACAGAACAAATCGAAGAAGAAGTAAAAACATTGTTCCCAAAAGCGAAGGTATTACGAATGGACTTGGATTCCACTCGCAAAAAGAATGCTTATCAGGAGTTATTAGATAACTTCGCTGCACATAAAGCGGATATACTAATAGGCACGCAGATGGTTAGTAAGGGACTGCATTTTCCCGATGTCAAAATAGTCGCCATACCCAATGCAGACAATCTAATGACCCAACCCTCTTTCCGTGCTTATGAATATGCTTTTCAGCAATTGGAGCAAGTAAGCGGACGCGCAGGACGACAAGACAACGAAGGAGAAGTGTACATACAGACTTACCACATAGACAATCCATTGTTCAAACAATTGGTGACGCACGATTATGAAGCCTTCTATCAAGAACAAATCGAAGAGCGTAAACTGTTCAAATATCCGCCTTTCTATCGCTTATTGGAGATTCGTATTCGGCACAGAGAATTGCAACAGGTGGAACATTCAGCCGATATACTGCAACAACAATTGAAGTATGTGTTTGGCAAGCGTTGTTCTATGGTTATCACACCTCAAATCAGTAAACTGTATAATCAATACGACAGACGAATTGTACTGAAAATAGAAAGCACCGCTTCTTTCTCGAAAGCCAAAGAACTCCTGCGGCAATGTGTAAAAAGTGTAACATCTCTGTCGGAAGTCAAAGCCGCTATATTCATAGAAGTAGAACCCCTGTAACAATCAGACGAAATGAGAAAAATACAAGGAATACTCACCAATATGCACCCATTATGGAAAATGGTATCCTTTGTAGGTGTTATGTTGTTATCCCTCTTTGCTGTTATTATCCTATATGGACTGTTGTTCGGAACAAGACAAGATGTAAGTGCATTGAAAGTTCTGCAGGCATTGCAGACTACATTTGTGTTTATTCTGCCTTGTTTGCTTTGTGCTTGCCTCTGGGATAGTCAACCATTGCATTATTTGCAGTTAGACAAACCCATAACGATTGTCCCTGCTTGTGGGGTCGTTGTTGTGATGTTGGTTGCAGTTCCCGCCATCAATCTGTTGAGTTGGTGTAATCAACAAATAGCATTACCGTCATTCTTAAGCGATTTAGAGATATGGATGAAAGCACAAGAAGACAGTGCTGCAACCCTAACAGAACGATTCATCAAAGCCGATACCTTTGGCGTCTTGACACTCAATCTGCTACTTATGGCTTTGCTACCTGCCATAGGAGAAGAATTATGCTTCAGAGGAGTTATACAGAAACTGTTACAACCGACCCACTCGGCTTCGAACGACGGACAGGCTTCGAATAAAGCAATGCATATATCCGTCTGGGTATCGGCGATATTGTTTTCGGCAATGCACCTGCAATTCTACGGCTTTATTCCCCGCATGCTGTTAGGTGCATTCTTCGGTTATCTGTTGATATGGTCAGGTAGTTTGTGGCTTCCGGTATTGGCACATTTTACCAACAATGCCGCAGTGATATTATTCTACAATTTATACTATATGCGGGGACTCTCTATCGATGATGTTGATACTTTCGGCACAGGGAACACGCTGTGGGCAGGGTGTGTAAGTGTTGTATTGACGATGCTGGGTATTTGGATGCTGTATCGGTTCTATCATCCACGAAACACACTACAGCGTATCTAAATGCACATCTCTGAAACCAAGGAAATAGAGAATACCATCTAACCCGATAGTAGAAATGGATTGTTGTGCGTTTGCCTTTACTTTAGGCTTTGCATGAAAAGCGATGCCCAATCCTGCCAAGTTGAGCATAGGCAGGTCGTTTGCTCCATCGCCCACTGCAATAACTTGTTCCAAGTCAATATTTTCCGTGTGTGCTATTGAGTTGAGCAATTCTGCTTTCTTCTTCCCGTCAATGATATCGCCTATATAATGCCCCGTGAGTTTTCCATCCACAATTTCCAGATTATTGGCATATACATAATCCACCCCAAAGCGTTTCTGCAAATAGCGTCCGAAATAAGTAAAACCTCCAGAGATAATAGCGATTTTCATACCACATTTCTTAAGGACGGACATTACACGGTCGGCACCTTCCATAATCGGCAAATGTTCAGCAATATCTTTCATAACCGACTCGTCTAATCCTTTCAACAGAGATACTCGTCGTGTGAAACTCTCCTTGAAATCTATTTCTCCACGCATAGCCGATTCAGTGATGGCTCTCACTTCTGCCCCGACTCCTGCTCTATCTGCCAACTCATCAATAACCTCTGTTTTAATAAGGGTGGAATCCATATCGAAACAAATCAGACGACGGTGACGACGATAGATGTCATCTCGTTGGAAGGATATATCAACACCCTCCTTGGCAGATATATCCAAGAACAATGCAGCCAAAGTATGTTTATCTTGCACCTCTCCTCTTACGGAGAATTCTACACAGGAGCGCGGATGTTCATTCTTTGGAGTATTAAGTGGAGGGCGACCTGTAAGACGGGTGATAGCATCGATGTTCAAATTACGGTCGGATAAGGCTCGTGTTACGAGTGATATCTGTTGCGCGGTAATTTCTTGTCCCAATATGGTAATAACATGGCGTGGCTTTCCGTGGCGCATTACCCATGCAGAATACTCATCATCTGTGATAGGAGTAAATCTGACCTGCATACCCAATTCGGTACAACGAAACAGAATCTCTTTCAACATATCGCCCGAATGACGCGTGTTTTCTATCTTAAACATCAAGCCTAAAGACAGTTGATGGTGTAGATTCGCCTGCCCTATATCTAAAATGATGGCATTGTATTTACCTAATATCTGTGTAATGGAAGAAGTAACGCCAGGATGATCTTCTCCCGATATTGTTAGCAAGATGATTTCGTGTCGCTTCATTGGTTTGTGTGAGATTTGTTTGTCGTGGCAAATGTACAAAAAAATTATTACTATCCAGTAAACATCCAACTTTATTCGATACTAAACGGATAAAAAAGCAGTTGGTTCTTTCTGTAGAATCAGCCGTTCGTTGTAATTTTGCATTGCATAATACTTACAACGATGGGCAAAATTACAAACTATTCCAGACAGCAATAAAAAACAATGTACAATGCGTATGCACAATGTCTTTGTAAACGGACGCTATCGCGTATTGCCATGAATTAACCATAAAAAAGCAGCGTATGGTTTCTTTATAGACAAATATTACCACAAATTATTCAAATAAAAAAATATCTTTGTAAACGGACGCTATCGCGTATTGCCATGAATTAATCATAAAAGC
>CAVHKB010000127.1:0-7655 GCA_963636305.1 Prevotella sp. P5-108 | reverse complement strand
GCTGGAGGGTCTGGGGATTCTGGATGTCTGGGGGATACATTTAATTAACAATTAACAGTTAACAATTAATATGCGAGGAGGGGGTTGATATAGAAATTGCAGTGGAGTTGGGATATAGTATTTTATTATGTGGAAAAAAATATATATCTTTGCACGCTCTTTGTGCAGAAGAGTTTGAAAGATGCAGGAGTCTGCATATCAGTATTATAGGTACAAAAGAAAATGCAACAGATCAAGAACATTGCAATTATTGCCCACGTGGACCATGGTAAGACTACCTTGGTTGACAAGATGCTTTATACCGCCCATTTGTTTCGTGACAACGAGCAGAAAGGCGAGTTGATATTAGACAACAACGAGTTGGAGCGTGAGCGTGGAATTACGATATTGGCGAAGAATGTAAGTATCAATTACAAGGGTTACAAGATAAACATCATAGACACTCCGGGTCACGCGGACTTTGGAGGAGAGGTGGAGCGTGTGCTGAACATGGCGGACGGTGTATTGCTTCTTGTAGATGCCTTTGAGGGACCTATGCCGCAGACGCGTTTTGTGTTGCAGAAAGCCTTGCAGTTGAACCTGAAGCCCATAGTGGTAATCAACAAGGTGGACAAACTGAACTGCCGTCCAGATGAGGTACAGGAAGCCGTATTTGACTTGATGGTTAATTTGGACGCAACGGAAGAGCAGTTGGATTTTCAGACGATATACGGTTCGGCGAAGAACGGTTGGATGTCGGATGACTGGCATAAGCCAACGGATAATCTGACGGCACTGATGGATGCGATAATAGACTATATCCCCGCGCCACAGGTATTGGAAGGGACTCCGCAGATGCTTATCACCTCGTTGGATTACAATCCTTATGTAGGTAGAATAGCAGTGGGTCGAGTACATCGTGGTACTCTTCGTGACGGCATGAATGTGACTCTTGCGAAGAAGGACGGTACGATGGTGAAGACGAAGATAAAGGAATTGCATACCTTTCAGGGAATGGGTCATGTGAAGACGGATGCAGTGAGCAGCGGAGATATATGCGCCTTGATAGGGATTGACAGTTTTGAGATAGGTGACACGATATGCGATTACGAGCATCCTGAGGCATTGAAGCCTATAGCGATAGACGAGCCTACGATGTCGATGGTGTTTACCATAAACGATTCGCCGTTCTTCGGTCAGGACGGCAAGTATGTCACTTCGAGGCACATACAAGAGCGTTTGAACAAAGAGTTGGAGAAGAATCTTGCATTGCGTGTAGAGCGAGGGACGGACGAGAATTCCTGGCATGTGTTCGGTCGTGGCGTGTTGCATTTGAGTGTGTTGATTGAGACAATGCGCAGGGAGGGTTACGAGTTGCAAGTAGGTCAGCCACAGGTTATTATCAAGGAGATAGACGGTGTGAAGTGTGAGCCTATAGAGCAACTTACGGTTAACACGCCGGAAGATTGTTCGGGTAAGATCATAGAGTATGTGTCGACGCACAAGGGTGACATGACAAAGATGGAGATGGTGAACGACCGTGTACAGTTAGAGTTCACTATCCCTTCGCGAGGTATAATCGGAATGCGCACCTACGTGATGAATATAAGTGCCGGAGAGGCCATTATGTCGCACCGATTCCTTGAGTTTGCGCCATACAAAGGTGATATCGTCAAGAGGAATAACGGTTCGTTAATTGCGATGGAGGGAGGAACAGCGTACGCCTACGCATTGGACAAGTTGCAAGACAGGGGTCGGTTCTTTATCAATCCCGGAGAGGAAGTGTACGCGGGTCAAGTGGTTGGTGAGAATGCCAAGGAGGGGGATATTGTGATAAATGTCACGAAATCGAAGAAGTTGACGAATATGCGTTCGAAGTCAGCGGACGACAAAGCGGTGTTGCCGCCACCTATCATCTTCTCGTTGGAGGAGGCATTGGAATATATCAAGGAGGATGAATATGTTGAGGTTACACCTCATTATATGCGCATCCGAAAGATTATTCTTGACGAGACAGAGCGCAAGCGTGCCAAGTTGCGTACAGAAAACAACGGATAATAATATAACCAGAAAAATAGAAGAATCATGCAAGTAGTAAAGAAAGACATTGATCAACTGAATGCTACTCTGACCATTACAATTGAGCCGATCGATTATGAAGAGAAGGTAGTAAAGGAGTTGAAGAACATTCGTCAGAAAGCCAATATTCCCGGCTTCCGTCCAGGTATGGTGCCTGCATCGTTAGTGAAGAAGATGTATGGCAAAGCCGTATTAGGCGAAGAGGTGAACAAAGCCATAAACGACGGGATATACAAGTACATTCAGGAGCAGCAGTTAAACATATTGGGCGAGCCTCTTCCGAATGAGGAAGCCACTCCTGAGATTGATTGGGACAATGACACAAGTTTCAGTTTTGCGTTTGATATTGCCGTTGCACCTGAGTTTGATGCGAATTTGAGCAACAAAGACACGATTACCTACTATGAGATAAAGGTAGATGACGATATGGTGAACAAGCAAATAGAGTCGTATCGTTCCAATTTCGGTTCATATGTTGAAGCGGAGCAAGTGGAGGACGGCGATATAGTGAAAGGTATTCTGACCGAGCAGAAAGAGAATGGAATCCGTAAGGAGGATGCTATTCTGTCGCCTCGTTATATGGCAGACAAAGAACAGCAGGAGTTGTTTATCAGTGCCAAGAAGGGTGACATTGTTACCTTTAACCCCAAGAAGGCTTTCGGCAACGAGGCAGAGATGGCTTCGCTGTTGGGTATCAAGAAAGAAGAGGCAAACGAGCATACCGGTGATTTCACTTTAGAGATAACCCATATTACCCGTCACGAGTTGGCAGCAGTGGATGCAGAACTGTTTGCGAAAGTGTATGGTGCGGATGCCGTTGCCGATGAGGAGGCTTTCCGCAGCCGTATTCATGATGATATTCAGAAGAGCCTTACGGCAGATGCAGATTATCAGTTCGGCAAAGATGCGAAGGCTGCAGTGCTGAAGAAGATGGAAGGTTTGGCATTCCCTGATGCGTTCTTGAAGCGTTGGATATTGGCAAACAACAAAGACTTGACGGCAGAGAAGTTGGATGAAGAGTATCCAGAGTTGCTAAAGGGCTTGTGTTGGGATCTTGCTTTAGACCAATTGCTGAAGCATTATGATATAAAAGTAGAGAAAGAAGATATAGAGGCATTTGCCAAAGACATAACCCGTATGCAGTTTATGCAATATGGCATGAGCAATGTTGAGGATGCCCTGTTGACACAATATGCCAATCAGATGTTGAAGGACGAGAAACAGTTGCGGGCTATTGTTTCACGCGTGAGCGAGAACAAGGTATATGAAGCATTGAAGGGAGTTGTCAAACTCAAGAAAAAGTCTATTTCTCAAGAAGAGTTCAACAAACTGCTGACCGCATAGGCGGACAGAGTATTGCAGGATAGAGGCTGTCTGATAGGTTTATCGGGCAGCCTTTGTATTTTTTATGGTAAAGTGTAAGAAAAAAAGTATAGTTATGATGGATTTTCTTGCATAGTTTGTAGAATTGTTATACCTTTGCAACCGATTTCCCAATAAGGAGGTTGTTTTGGTTTGATTGATTGTTGCCCAGGTGGCGGAATCGGTAGACGCGCTGGTCTCAAACACCAGTAGGTTCACCCCTGTGCCGGTTCGACCCCGGCCCTGGGTACACACAAGAAAGAGAATACTTTGATGAGTGTTCTCTTTTTTGTTATCTGCAGGTAGTTTTATTTATTGAATAGACAAGAGTTGTTTACGGAGGTCTTTAGGAGAGAGTCCTGTGTATTTTTTAATGTACTTGCCAAAGAAAGACTGATTAGGGAAGTTCAATTCGTCTGCAATCTGTTGGATAGTGAGAGTGGTTGTTTGTAGCAGTATTTTGGTTTCTTCGACGACGCAGCATTCTATCCACTGCAAAGCAGAAAAGCCGCTAACTTGTTTGACGATGGCAGAGAGGTACTTGGGTGTTATACACAATTTATCAGCATAGTATTGCAGTTCTCGATGGTGCTTGAAACCTACTGACAATTCCCGAATAAAGTTGGAGAATACTTCTTCTTGTCTTCCGTTGGCGACGGTGGTATGTAGTGTTGCCTCGTGTGCATAGAGATTGCATATTTTAGCAATCATGGCTTGCAGGATGGCTCTTGCTGTGTTTTTGCGGAATATGTTGTCGGTGTTACGAAGTTCGGAAAACAGAAGCCGATAGTACTCAGCAAGCCACAATACATCTTGCTGGTTGAGGGTTTCACAGGGGTTGTTGCGTATGTAGAGCAAGAGAGGTACAATGATGCGTTGAAATTGTATGACCTCAGCAAAGAGTTTCCTATCACAACTGATGAATATAGGTTTGAAGTTGTCGGATGTTTCGACCACTCTTACAAGTTGTCCCGGTAGGATAACGATGTATTTATTTTGTGAGAACAGATATCGTTGGCTTCCTATTTCTACACAGCAGTTTCCTTCGAGGCATATCCCAAAGACAGCCATCTCTATACGAAGGGTTTCGCTACGGAGAGTTGTCTGTGAGATATTGTCGAAGAGTACAATTTCGTCGCTTGCAAATGCTCTATTGGATTGATTTTGTATGTTCCATTCCTGCAATTTCCGTTGCAGGTCGTTGAGGTCGTAGAGTTCCATGGTTGTGCGGCGAATGTAGTGTTTATCGTGATTTGTTTATCCTAATTTCTTGAGTAGTTGTTTCATATCAACTGCTTGTCCGATGATACCTGGCAACAAGTCAATAGCGACTCTTTGTTGTTGCATAGTATCCCTATAACGGATGGTGACGCAATTGTCGTGCAGGGTATCGTGGTCGATGGTTATGCAGAAAGGTGTGCCAATAGCGTCCTGCCTGCGATAGCGTTTCCCGATACTATCTTTCTCGTCGTAAGCACAACGGAAGTCATATTTGAGAAGGTTCATTACTTCTTGCGCCTTTTCTGGTAGTCCGTCTTTTTTGACGAGGGGCATTATGCAGGCTTTGGTAGGTGCGAGAACTGGGGGAAGATTGAGTACTACGCGTGTTTCGCCGTTGTCGAGTGTTTCCTCTTTGTATGCAGAACACATTACACTTAGGAACATGCGGTCAACACCGATGGAGGTTTCTATGACATAGGGTGTATAACTTTGGTTGAGTTCTGGGTCGAAGTATTCAATTTTTTTGCCGCTATATTTAGCGTGTTGTGAGAGGTCGAAGTTCGTACGGCTGTGTATGCCTTCCACTTCTTTGAAGCCAAACGGCATCAAGAACTCTATATCGGTTGCGGCATTAGCATAGTGTGCTAATTTATCGTGGTCGTGAAATCGATACTTCTCGTCTCCAAGTCCGAGTGCCTTATGCCAATTGAGTCTGTAGTTTTTCCAGTACTCGAACCATTGCATTTCCTCTCCTGGTCTGACAAAGAATTGCATTTCCATCTGTTCGAATTCGCGCATACGGAAAACGAATTGGCGTGCTACAATTTCGTTTCGGAATGCTTTTCCGATTTGTGCGATGCCGAAAGGTATTTTCATTCTTCCCGTTTTCTGTACATTTAGAAAGTTAACGAAGATACCTTGTGCTGTTTCGGGTCGTAGATAGATTCTCATTGCACCGTCGGCAGTAGATCCCATTTCGGTTTGAAACATCAAGTTGAATTGTCGCACATCGGTCCAATTGCGTGTGCCAGAAATAGGGCATACGATTTCTTCGTCGAGTATGATTTGTTTGAGTTCGGCAAGGTCGTTGTCGTTCATAGCCTTGCTGTAGCGTTGATGGAGAGTGTTTCGTTTATTGATATGCTCTTGCAGTCGTTCGTTGGTTTGTTTATAGAGGTCTTCGTTGAAGTTGTCGCCAAATCGCTTGCGGGCTTTATCGATTTCTTTTTGGATTTTGTCGTCGTATTTAGCGATTTGGTCTTCAATGAGTACATCCGCGCGATAGCGTTTCTTTGAATCGCGGTTGTCGATTAGCGGGTCGTTGAAAGCGTCGACATGTCCGGATGCTTTCCAGGTGGTGGGGTGCATGAAGATGGCAGCATCGATGCCGACGATATTGTCGTGTACGAGAGTCATAGCGTTCCACCAGTATTTTTTTATATTGTTTTTGAGTTCTACTCCATTTTGCCCGTAGTCATATACTGCTCCGAGTCCATCGTAGATTTCGCTTGATGGGAATACAAAGCCATACTCTTTGCAGTGTGCTACCATTTTCTTGAAGATTTCTTCTTGTGTTGCCATATTTTTTATGAGTTTATCGTATTCGTATTTTGATTGGCAAAGATACAATGTTTTTGGGGAACAAACAAGAAATGTTTATTTGTTGAAAGCAGATTGAAGAAGAATGTAGGGAGAAAGAAAAAGAGGTTACCTAAGGATTTAGGCAACCTCTTTGCGTGTATTATTACCCTTGAGGGTTTATTTGATACGGATATGTTTATTGAAATTATGTTGATGGTTTTGCATCAATTTGCGTGGTGCTGCTGCATTTTCAGTCGTATCGTCGTCCTCTGCTTCACCACACATATCTTGTGTTACATTAATCTCGAAAGAGACTACATCGGAATTGATAACGGAACTATTATATATGTTTGCAGCCATAAATACATACGTATCAGGTGTATCGAAGTACTCTTTTGTATTGATTTCTTCGTCACCAGAAGATAGCAATAGACTGAACCATGAGCCATAGTAGTCAACATAGTAGTTTAGATAGTCTTCGAAGCAGTCTTCTACGCTTTCGTAATAAGCATTAAGAGTGTCTTTTTGTATGTAAAGCCAAAGATAGTCGTCATCATTGGTTGTTGTTATATTGATGATAGAGTCGCCATCGGTATGTGAGAATGTGATAATGTTTTCGCTTTTCGGAAGTACGGGGGTAGTGAATTCTTTGAATGACACATCCCCTACTCTTTTCCATTCTGTTGCATTGATTTGGAAAGCGAGAACATAGTATTTTGTGGATGCGTCCAAATTGTCGAACTCGTATTCGTCATAACCTTTTATAAGGAAATCTTCGACAGAAATTGTTCCATAATAAGCCCCATAGTAAGAGTTGTACCATTCAACATAGACAGGCATATAGTCCACGAGTGAGTCTGCGTAAGCCTCTTTGCTTTCGTATTCAAGGAGCGAGGCTTCGTCAATGACATCGTAGTAATAATAAATCGTAGTGTCGGAAGGCGTTACTGCTACAGTGGCTGAACTTGCAGTGATGTCAGAAACAGCGATTGCGAAAGTAGCACCGTCGGTCGGTGTAGTAGGGTCGTCCTTTTTAGGGTCGCAAGAGACGAGAGCAACCATTGCTGCAATCATCAATAGATTGAAAATCTTTTTCATTGTGTTGTTGTTTTAGTTGTTATTATAACAAAACGATTAGTTATCAGTCTTTGTACTGATATTATGTCGGCAAAGGTATGTTTTATTTTTTTGTTTTGCAAATAAATATGATTTTTTTGTGAAAAAGGGAGGAAAAAGGGAGGGGAGGGGTAGTAATTAACAGTTAACAATTAACAATTAACATGCGAGGTATGGTAGAGGGGGTTATGTGGTTTTGAGGGGAACATATTGTTTTACCTGCGAAGGGGAGTTGAGAGCCATAGCACGCTATGGCTCTACAGTTATTGAGAGCGAAGTTACAGACAGCGGGCAGGGGGCGACGGTGGATGACAGGT
>CAVHKB010000126.1:0-7679 GCA_963636305.1 Prevotella sp. P5-108 | reverse complement strand
CTTCGTTTATGCCAACTGTAGAGCCATAGCGTGCTATGGCTCTCAACTCCCTTTCGCAGGTAGAACATTGTGTTTCCCTCTAACCTCACAACTCCCATCCTCCCAATAATTTATGTTAATTATCAATTCTTAATTGCCAAATAAATCCCATTCTATAATTTATGAATAATTCATGTCAATACGGCATCGCCGTCCGTCAACTCCCCCTCCCATCAAAAACGCAATGCCAACCCCACACCATTCTCACTCGAACTAACCCCAAACAACAATGTCGCTTTTGTCTGTAAATCAACATTATATACCTCTACACTCTTGTGCATACGCGAATAGCCCACTCCCAACATCGGTACACTGGCAAGAATCAATGTCCCGCCCAACACACACAAACCCGCGCCTATCTTTATCGCGCCGACTGAACCGAACACTAATATAAATGTACCTATCCAACCTACATCTCTATGCGTACTCAACAACACCGTCGCACCACAGAAAAACAACACGCCCAAAGACTCTGCGGCTAACCCCGTTCCCATAACCGCCCAACCTGCACACGACAACTTGTAACCTCGGGTAAACGCATCGTAAGCCAACGGACTGCGACTGTACAAAAAATCACGATAATCGCGTTTACCCATCTCCAATCCGCCACAGAAATAAGTATTACCCCTACGCTCCACCGAAGCATCCAAACGCTCTCCTGCCTGCATACTGCTTCCCGACTGCAATCCAACTCCCTCCACCGTCTGCGCTTGCAACGACCAACAAACGACAACACTACATAATACGAACAATATCAACCGCTTCATAATTTACAAATCTTTGGTTATCGGCAAATGTAAGCACTTTTCTGCATACTCGCAAGAAAAATAATACTTATTATTGTACCAACAAACTATTCTTCGTATCTTTGCCTGTTCTTTGGAATACTGAAAAAGAACACAACCGAGAACATACTTGGAACAAAACTAACACAACTTAAATCATAGTATTATGAAACATCTATTCATCTCTCTCTTGGGCGTACTCTGTATGCTATGCAGCCTGCAACTGTCCGCACAATCCATCACACTCAACGGCGTAGCCTACGACATCGATACCGTAAGCCTCTTTCAAGCAGGACCCGGTGCTACGCATATCGCTGTACGAATGCTCACCCACAGTAACCAGGACAAACCTCTTAATGTCTTCATGCTACGGGTGGACGGTACCAATCCGTACATCCATTTTGAACAGATTCTCGGAAAAGACAAACTCGTCGGAGCGGAAAAACCTTCATCTATGGCTACCCGCAGAACAACAAGCACCAGTATAGTCGTAGGCGGTAGCAATGGCGACTTCTATCTTACCACAGGCGACATAGGAAAACCCATCGGACTGACCATCGAAAACGGTGAATACGCCCTCGTAGGAAGCACAAGCCGACGATTAGGCGGATTCGATGATATGGGAAAAGCCGTTTTAGGCACCAACTGGAGTTACTCCGGCAAATTGATACTTGCAGACACCACTCTCACCATACATCATGCCAACTACAACAGAGGTGAGAACCAACTGGTGCTGTTCAACCAGCATAATGGCACATCCACCAATACCAACCAATACGGAACAGAACTGCTCGTCGAACTCAAAGAAGGCGAACAATGGAAAACCAACGGAACCATCAACCTCAAAGTAGTGCAGAAAGAAGAAAACAAAGGCGACATGGCTATTCCAAAAGGCAAAGCCGTACTCTCTGCACATGGCACAATGGCTACACAACTCAACAAACTGCAATCGGGCGACGAAGTACAAATACAGTTCTCACTGCTTATCGACGATGCCGCCAAAAACCTGCAACAATCCATCGGCGGAGATGACTACGCACTCATAGTACACAACGGGCAAGTAGAACAGGAGAACTTTTGGAACGAGGTACACCCTCGCACGGGCTTCGGAGCATCCGCAAACGGCGATACAGTCTTGTTCTGTATAGTGGACGGGCGTTCTACTATCTCCACTGGATGTACCACCAAAGTATTGGGAGAAATCATGCAGTATTACGGTGCTTATAATGCCGTAAACTGGGATGGTGGCGGCTCCAGTTGTTTGTACATCAACCAATATGGGCAAGTCAATCATGGCTCCGACGGTACAGAACGCTCCGTCGCAAACGGTATGTTCGTCATAGCAGACATACCAGAAGAGGATAATACCATCAGCACCATTCGACCATACGACATATCCATCAGCCTCCCAAGATATGCCGCCTACCAACCACACTTCTACGGATATAACAAATACGACATTCTGCTCAACACCGATATGGAAGGCATCACACTGCAATGCGACGAGTCATTAGGCACTATCATGGAAGACGGGAAACTGCTTGTCAGCGGCACGCAAAGCGGTTACTTGAACGCACAATACGGCAACGCTACAACTAAAATCTATGTAAATGTCCTACCCACAAGTAATATCTCCTTCGCACTCGACAGCATCCTGTTAGATAACCGGCACAACTATCAAGTAGAAGTATTGAGTCACACCGACAATGGTGCCATGACGGTTCCTTCAGAGGTACTCCAATGGAGCAGCAACAATACAGATGTGTGCAGCGTCGATGACAACGGGAACCTTACTGCAGGCAACAACGGTTATGCATCGATAGTAGGAAACCTGCAAGGTGTAACCGACACACTGCAAGTACATGTACAGAACCCGTCTGCGCCCACAATACCTTACACGGAAATAACCGCAGCATCACTCACAGGAGCAGGAAGTTTCAATCCAAAATGGAACGGAAATTCCATAGTACTACAATATGCTATCACTCGCGCTCCCTTCGTCGCACTGCAACAGACAGTACCTCTATACGGACTCCCAGATAGTATACGCATCGACCTTACTACCGACTTGGTGCTATCTGACATGAGCCTGTCACTCACATTCAACTCCAATAGGTCTTCTTTCCGAAAACAATCTGTTGCACTCACCGCACAGACAGGAAACATATCGGCTACTGCACCCGTCAGCCAATGGACAGGCGAGGATTTCAATATCAGCCTCTATCCGCTGTGGTTCAGCGAACTACGCTTCGGCATCGATACCAAATCAACTGCAGGTGAACACACCATCACTATCAACAGCGTCACACTTTGCTACAAAGATGTGGAAATAACAGCCATAGACAATATCTACAACAGCAATTGGAATATCTATCCTAACCCCGTAGAAAATAACGAGATACACCTGCAAGGCGTTCCCGTTGGAAGCAAAGTGCAACTCTATAGCCTCGACGGGGCTTCCCTAATGCAGACAGTTATAGCGCAAGAAGATGAAATACTCAACCTCTCTAAACTGTCCGCAGGACAATACCTGCTCGTTATAGGCGACAACCATTCCTATAAGATACTGAAGAAATAAACCGGGCTTTGTCCATTATCCGTCAGAAAATCAATTAATAAAAAATAATCTATCATGAAAAAGACGATTCTTTTTGTTTGCGCAGTCATAGCATCTACTATGCTGTATGCACAAAACATCCGCGTTCTGAGCAATCAGTGTATAGGACAAGGATACTATCCTCGCTTGAACGCAGATGCCACCACAATGGACTATCTCGACTCCGAAAACGAAGGATACATCGAGCCTACGCAACAAGGCACTTATGTCTCCAACGAAGGACTGAAACTGCTGCTCTGTCGCAACGGCGTATGCACGGAACTGCATCCTCACGGCACACAATGCAATTATATCTGGTCATCTCTGTCGCCCGACGGAACAAAGATATTGTTCAATACCAAGTATGGTACAGGCATTTGCGACCTCAATGGCAAGGAACTGGTCAATCTGGGGAATATCGATGCTCCCGTATGGTATGGTAACGACTATATCGTGGGTATGAACGACACACACGACGGACACAACTATACTGGCTCTTCTATTGTAATATGCTCCGTCGATGGCACATCACGCCAAACACTGACAGAACCTGCAGAGATAGGAATGTATCCTTCCGTTTCCGAAAAAACAGGGAAAATTGCCTATAACACGTTGGACGGACAACTGCACCTCATGCAAACCACCCTCACAAGTGAACCTATCCGGCATACAACCCCAACCCTGCATAAAGTAACAGCAGTAAAAAAGCCCGTGCAACGAATGCCCAATATGGCAAATGGAAACTTCAGTGACTATAAAATCTATATCAATCCCGGACACGGAGGACACGACAGCGACGATAGAAACATAACTATTTATCCTTTCAAGAGCGGAGATCCGTTGGGCTTTTGGGAAAGCAACTCCAACTTAGACAAAGGTCTTAAACTGCGCGACTGGCTACAAACGCTCGGTTTCCAAACCATGATGAGCCGTACTACCAACACTACAGCAGACGACCGCGCACTATCTGCCATCGTCGCCGAAGCCAACACCTACAAGGCTGACTTCATGCTCTCTATCCACTCCAACGCAGGTGGCCCCGCCAATTATGTACTGCAACTCTATGCAGGGGTCGATGTAGGTGATACGCATACCTACCCTACTCCTACCCCATGTTCCGACGAGAGTCGTGCTATATCAACCATCATTGGCAACAACCTGCAAAAAAATGCCATCACTACATGGTCCAACGCCACTCCTCGCATCACTGGAGATAAAACATTCGCCCGTACTGCCATGAAGTGGTCTAATGGCTATGGCGTTCTACGGGGACTCACTGTACCTGGCGTCATCTCCGAAGGATGTATGCACGACTATATTCCCGAAACCTACCGACTGATGAATATGGACTATAAGTATCAGGAGACCTGGTACTTTATGCGTACTTTCTGCGAGTACTTTATGAACTACTCTCTGCCTCAAGGCGTTATAGGAGGACAAGTCCGCGATTGGTACAACAAAATGGAATTCCCCAAAATAACAGCAAGAAACAATAGCCGTGACGAATTGCTACCGCTTGACAAGGCTACTGTTAAACTTATGCAAGGAGATAACCTCATCGGTACTTACACCACCGATACTCTCTACAACGGCATATTCTTCTTCTGGAATCTAACACCGGGAACCTATACTCTGAAAGCAGAAACCGAAGGCTACTACCCTATGGAAAAGGAGGTCGTTGTAACCGCCAACAACATCACCTACCAGGATATGCTTCTCAATAAAGAGCGTTCCACACGACCCAAAGTTATCAGTTATTCACCTGATGTGCAGATCGAAGACAGCGTCATCGTATCCTCCGAAATAGTACTAAATTTCAACTGGGATATGGTAGACACCTCTGTAATAAGGGCGTTCTCTATCACACCGGAGGTCGAAGGTACTATCAGTTTCGAAAACTCCTATCGTACAATGCGCTTCACCCCTGCAAGACAATTGCAAATGGGTACGGAATATACGGTCAAGTTAGCCAAAAGTGCATGCCACCCCGATACCAACTTCATCAACACAATGGAGGAAGACTTCGTTTTCAAGTTCCGTACAAAGAACCGCTCGCAAATAGGCCTATTACTCAGTTATCCATCCAACGGAACAGAAGATGTACCACTTAATCCGTCATTCATTCTGCTTGTTGACGAACAACTCAATGTCAACTCTGCTAAAAGGGCGGTTTCAATAGTCGATAGCGAAGGCAATAACATCAGCATAAATAGCCGCTCCTATAGTTTCAACAAAGCCGAAGTAGCACCCAAAGGATATATGTCGTTCTACTTGGTAAACGCCCTGCAAGATGACAAAGACTACAAACTGATTATCGACAAAGATATGCAGGACAACACAGGTATATTCTTCAATCGTACAATGGAAATACCATTCCACACAAAGGCAACAGGCGTTGCCGATATACCTGTGTTCGATAATATGGAAAACACCATATTTACCTATAACGCCGAAGCAAGTTCGGGCATCAAGTCTGCCGCTGTACTCAAAAATACCAACACCAAACTATTCGACAAAGCATCGAACGAGTTACGCTATTCATTCAACAACAACGAAGCCTATGTCTTGTACCAATACGATAGCGAAAATCTAATAACCGCCAATGGTAACTGCAAGTTTGGTGTATATGTACAGGCTGATTTCTCCGGCAATAAACTATACGCCAAATGGGATGCAAGCGGCGATATCCGATACACCTTGATAGGAACATTGGACTATGCCGGATGGAAGTACCTTGAAGCCGACCTTACCGAACTGCCAAAAGATGTCGATTACCAGTTCATGGGATTATACATCTCACATGAACCCGGCATCCTGTCTGTATCGGGCAGTGTATTTATAGACAACCTCTGTTTCAATAGAGTGGAAACAGCAGTCAACAATACCCGCACTGCCAATCTGTCTGTCTATCCCAATCCTGCGTCCGATTATGTACACGCCACCTGCGAAACAACCATAGAAGGTATGCAATTGTTCACGGTTACAGGAACAGTTGTCCGCTCCACCGACAGCAATACAATGACGGTGAAGGATATTCCCAACGGCAACTATATACTGAGTGTTCAAGCACACAACCAAACACAACAATACCCGCTGCTTATACAGCACGATTAGTGTAGCAGATTGGCAAGTCATAAATCGTTCAACAAGCAGCCCCTGCTCAATGGTAGGGGCTGCTTTATTGAAAGCATCGAACAAGTACAAAACAACGACCAAACCTTTGTGGACAAACCTATAATTTATCATATTTCTACATCCCATCCCTACCTCAACGCCCTCAACAAGTAATTGCCCATATTAAGGTATCACCAATGCTACCCCATGCAATCGCGACGATGTCAGGGCAACCGCACCATTTATGTCCATTCGTGTCTATACGGTATTAGCCGTCCGTTCCCGATAACCCACAGTATTTGCCATTATTTTTTTGCAATAATCAAGTTCCTTTTCGTGTTGGATAAAGGCTGTAATTAGCGTCTAATCTCGGATGTATCCCCATACCATTACCTTACCACTACCTTACCAAGTATAACTCTTATAAGACTTTTATAAGGGTTTCTACCTGAAACATCTGTCCTATCTAGAACATCTAACCGTATTTGTTTCTGTATAAACAAATATGTTCTTTATGTCAATTCATATCCATACACCGCAGCCGTCCGTTCCAAAGTCTTGATACGATTGCTCTGTATCCATAAAAAACATTTGCATATTCCACATGAAAGATGTACCTTTGCGCAGCAAAGTCCGTATAACAACTATCGCATAACCGATACAGTTGTAAGAAATGCCTGTTTTTGTGTGCCTACGGGTGAACTCAATAACAAAAACGGAGAAAGTCGATAGCCAAATAACCATGGCGGGCAAGTCTATATTCTTCGCAATGGCAAGACCTACACCGTGACAGGCATAGAGGTGAAATAACAAAACCATTCCCCTAACCTCTCCCGACAAAAGGGAATAACAATGCACAACAAAGGGTTGCACAATTATTCGTGTAGCCCTTTGCTTTCCCCACTATTTCCTACCACTTCCAAAGGTTTTATATAGGTTTTATATAGGACGCATATAGGACGAATATAGGATGAATATAGGAAGAGCCTCCAAATCCGCATCGTTTTTGCCCACTGTAGAGCCATAGCGTGCTATGGCTCTCAACTCCTTTTCGCAGGTAGAACAATATGTTCCCCTCAAACTACACATTGCCCTTCGACCATACTCTGCATGTTAATTGTTAACTGTTAATTGTTAATTATTAA
>CAVHKB010000125.1:0-7699 GCA_963636305.1 Prevotella sp. P5-108 | reverse complement strand
TTTTGAAGGGGAGTTGAGAGCCATAGCACGCTATGGCTCTACAGTTAGCCAAAACGCAGATTGGGTTTATTCTACAATATACAAAAATTAATAATTAACAATTAATAATTAATATGCAGAGTGGGCAATTTGCGATGTGATTGGGAGGTTCTTCCTATATTCATCCTATATTCGTCCTATATGCGTCCTATATAAATCGTATATAAATCCTTTGGGAGAGGTAGTAAACACAAGGGTTGGCGGAGGGGAGAGGGCAATTAACAATTAAGAATTAACAATTAATATGCAAAGGAGAATGTAAGTAATAATTAACAATTAACAATTAATATGCAGGGATGGTATGAGAAGGATGGAGGGGAGGAGGGAGGGAGGAGATGGGTGATTATTTTGGGAAAAGATGTATCTTTGCAGCGTAAAACAGACAAGATATGGTATATAGACAATTGACAGCAGACGAGCGCAGGCGGTTGGCGGAACAGCAATGCACTGCGGATTCGTGGGACAATATCCTTGTGAGCGAGGATTTCAGTACGGAATATATTCATCATACCGATTTCTCGGGTAGCATCAAGATAGGACACTTTTCGCGAGAGTTCGACTTACCGGGAGGTATAAAGATTCATGCAGGTATAGCGCATGCACGGATTCACAACTGCGTGATAGGAAACGATGTGCATTTGTATCACATACACAACTATATCGCCAATTATGTGATTGGTGACGGGACCTGTATTGAGAATGTGAATGCGATTATGGTGGACGGGAAGACGAGTTTCGGTAACGGCGTACGGGTGTCGGTGATGAACGAAGGCGGTGGGCGTGAGATACCTATCTTTGACAAACTGAGTGCGCCATTGGCATATATTCTTACCCTATATCGTCACCGCCCGGAAATGATACGGATATTAGAGGAAAAGATTGACGAATATGCCCAAGAGCAGATGAGTGAGATGGGCTATATCGGCAGAGAGGTGCGTATATTGAACTGCGGCAGTATTAAGAATGTACGGATTGGCGACTACGCATTGTTGGCAGGCGTATCGCGATTGAAGAACGGTTCTATCAACTCAAACGAGGTTGCGCCGGTGAAATTGGGTTCCGGTGTCAAGTGTACGAATTTTATTGTTGCATCAGGTGTAAAGATATTGGATTCGACAATTGTGGACAAGTGCTTTGTTGGTCAAGGGTGTATTTTTGACAAGCATTATTCTGCGGAGTCGTCGTTGTTCTTCAGTAACTGTCAGGGCATGCACGGAGAGGCTTGTGCCATATTTGCAGGTCCATATACAGTTACGCACCATAAATCGACATTGTTGATAGCAGGAATGTTCTCGTTTCTGAATGCGGGTTCGGGAAGCAATCAGTCGAACCACATGTACAAGTTGGGTCCTATTCATCAGGGAGTAGTGGAGCGAGGTGCAAAGACGACATCTGACAGTTATATGTTGTGGCCGTCGAAGGTGGGTGCCTTTTCGTTGGTGATGGGTCGTCACACGCATCATGCGGACACCTCTGCGTTGCCGTTTTCGTATCTCATAGAGAACAACTCGGAGACCTATATTGTGCCAGGTGCCAATTTGCGGACAGTAGGGACTATACGAGATGCGCAGAAATGGCCGAAGCGTGACTTGCGTACGGACAAGGAGCAGTTGGATTTGATCAACTACAATCTGCTCTCGCCCTATACGGTGCAGAAGATGTGGCACGGCAGAGAGATACTGAACGAGTTGCAGGCGTTGAGCGGGAAGAAGACGGACATATACGGATATAACAACTGCAAGATACGCAACACCTCGCTGTTGCACGGGATAGACCTTTATACAATCGGTATAGACAAGTTCTTGGGGAACTCGCTTATCTCGCGTATTGAGAAGTACGGTGATATACGCAGTATGGAAGACTTACGGTGTGCGTTGCGAGCCGATACGAAGACGGGTTCGGGCGATTGGGTAGATTTATCGGGACTAATTGCTCCTAACAGTGAGGTGCAGAGGTTGCTGGGAGATATTGAGTGCGGAGAGATAAGTTTGGAGGATATACAGAAGCGTTTTGCGGCTATGCACGCGAACTACTATTCCTATGAATGGACTTGGGCATTGGATAAGTTGGTGCAGATATGGGGTTGCTCGGTGGAAGAGGTGAGTATAGAGCAAGTGCTGCAAGTGGTTGAGCAGTGGCAGGCATCGGTGGTACGATTAGACAGAATGGTGTATGAAGATGCACGCAAAGAGTTTGATTTGAACAGTCAGACAGGCTTTGGCGTGGATGGTGATGCGAGTCAGCAGAAAGCGGATTTCGAATCAGTGCGTGGTAAGTTCGAGAGCAATGCCTTTGTTATGGAGGTTAAAGAACATATCCGCAAGAAGACAGCACTCGGCGAACATATCCGCCAAGTGCTACAGGGGTTATCTAAAGAGAATAGGTAGTTTCTGCCTGAGATGACGGGGGACGACAGGCAGTTGCATGGTCTTTGAGTCGCCGTTGGTATTGCCGTTGTCGGTATCGAGAAGGATGTCGTCCATATCGGGCAAGCGTTCGACGAGGGAAGGTCCGTTGGCGTGGCAGGTAATTCTATAGCGGCTTGTTTCGGTGGTCTCTTCCGTTGAAAAGCCCACGCATCCCAAGAAGAACACATCTCCTTCGTTGAGGGTAGCGTTGACAGACGAAGACAGGTCGATTTCGATTACACCCGTTTCCGTAATCTCGAAGCCCCACTCATAGTTCAGTTGAAGCACTCCATTGAACCAGGCATCGGCTAACAAAGAATCGTAGTCGGTGGTGTCGGTTACGGGCAAGTCATAGTAGGCGTAGACGGAAGGTTTGGAGACGATGTCCCAATAGTAGGAGTCGTTGTTGGAGGGTGTGATACGCACGGTTGCCGAATCGGGAGCCTCTATTTGGAAAGTGATGTCGGATGTTGGTTTGGAGCCAGTGGTGAAGGGGACCTTAAAGAGGGTGTAGACAGGTTTATTCTTGGAGTTTATGCAGTAGGCAAACACATAGTAGTCGGTTTGAGGTTGGAGGTCGTCCAATATATAGCCGGCGGTTCCACGATAGAAGCAGAGTTTTTCCAGGGTGGTAGGTTCGTAGCCTGCTTCGATGAGGACGCTGTTTATTTCGTCGGTGATAGCCTGCAGGTCGCTGAAATGATGTTCGATGAACTGTTTATCGCTGCTATACTGTTTGTAGTCGGTCGCCTTTACGAAGTCGTACACATAGTAGAATTCGCTTGATTGCGGGTTGATTTCGAGCCATGCTTTCGAAGAACGGACGCGGCTTACATTGAGTTTCATAGTGTTCTCGTCGACCGTAAAAGAGGAGCAGGCAGACAATAGCAAGCAGAAGAGGAGGGGTAGTATTGCAGTTTCTTTTTTCATAACGGGTTCATTTGATTGAAGAGGTATTCATTACCGAAGTCATTATTTTTTCAGGTCTTTAGCGACCGCCTTTAGGAAGGTTAATGCACCTTTCATGTGCGTGCCATAGTGTCCGAAATTATACTCGACGGCACTATTCTTTTCGCGGAACTGACGCTGCATCAACTGTGAATTGATGAAAGGCACTGTTTCGTCGTCTTCGGAATGGAACATATACAGAGGTGCTTTGGGTACGAAGTCTTTGGGGATACTATTGCTTGCCAATTCTGCATAGAAGCGTGCGGTTTCTCGTTTGGTGCGGTCTGTTCCGTTGGCGGTAAGTATGTCACTCAAACGGGTTACGCCTATCAGTTGAGACATCTGGTTGACAGTATATTGTTTTGAATTTATCCATATAGAATAATTAGAGAGCAGGGGTTCTTTGAAGAAGAATGCCATATCTAACGGCTTATCCATACCTAAACTCATTCCTTGAATGATGAGAGGTACGGCGCACGGGATTCCTGTTTTGTCGATTTTGACACAGTAGTCGTAGGTTTGTGCGATGTCATAGGGACCTGCGCCAGCATATACCTTTTTGATAGCAAAGAGGTTCTTGTAAGTTTTGGAGTTTTCGAGTTCGCGCATTACATGAAGTGTAGCCGCGCCACCTTGTGAGTAGCCTAAAAGGATGACGGAGTCAGATTGGACTTTCAGTCCTCGTTCGGCGATGAAAGGTCGGACTGCAAGTGCCATATCGATGACATTATGTGCAGTGGTTTCGGCTTGCAGGTAGGGGTGAACACTGTCGACGGTGACGCCATAGCCGATGTAATCTGCCATCAATACTCCATAGCCCATTCCGGCATATAGTCCCTCTATGCTGAATGTTTCGGAGGGTGCTTCGCGGTTGGCTCCTATGGTATAGTGGGATACTATCATGATGTTTTTAATGACGCCGTTTTCAGGATAGAAGAATTTGCCTGATACGGTCAGGGAATCGCCGTGTACATCGACACTACGGTAGGTTCCTGCTACCTGGTGTACTTTGTATGTGAGCATGGCTTCTAATAGTCCGCGTGCTACATCGGTTACGGTACGAGGTGAGGTGTAGCGTACTACGGTTGAGGTATCGTTGTTGATGGCGTAGTCTTCGATGTTGTTCCAAGGTTCCTCTTCCCGAATATCGGAGATTGTTTCTCGGAAGGGTATAAAGCGATTGTTTTGCCCTTTATATTGGGAGAAGTCAACATACTCGGGCGTATTTTGGATGCACGCCGAGAGTGAGAAGATGACTAAAGCGAACAATAAAGTTTTCTGTTTCATACATTGATTAGAAATTGCAGCCAATAGAAGCGGTGAATATACGAGAGCCGAACATATATATATAGTTTTTGCCTGTTAATGCGCTGAGTCCACCTATTTCGACGGTAGCGAAGATATGTTTGCGTCCTACTTTGATGCCCAGAGCAGTAATGCCGAAAGCAGGAGCGCAGGCAGTATGTCGCCCGTTCATATCTTTTTCGGTGCCTCCATTGACGAGCAAGCCTAAGTTTACGGACGAGTAGAGATTGACATAGGGATGAAAGAAATAGGTGAAACGGACGGTCGGCAACAGTGCGACATTGTAGAAATGTTCGTTGGTGTTGTATTCGGACAAGGTATTAGGACGGGCGTTCCAAAATACTTGTTCGTAGTCGAGTTGCATTCCCGCAGAACACCAGTTGGTGAGTGTACGCTGGTACTCTGCAAAAAGATGCCCAGTATAACGGTAGTTGTTTGTTAGGGGGTTGGAGTGATATACGGCAGTCTCATACATCATATCGCCCCACCCTATACGCAACTCGTTTCGCAGTTCGGTTTGCTCTTGTTTGTCCAATGCAGCAACCGTGCCTGTAAGAGTGCAGAGAGATAGCGTAAGCAAGAGTGTCCGCAAAGCGACAAATGGTAGTTGTTTGTTCATAACAATTGTTTTACGCGGCAAAGGTACTATATTTTTCTTAAAGACAAAGCATAGAAATTAGAGGAGAGTTATTGTTGTGGATAGTGGCGCAGTGTTTGATGTCAATTCTTTGCTTTTTAGTAACAAATTGTACACACACTATCCGATTAGTCCCCGTACTTTTGCAGCGTGGATGATTGGTATTGGGATATAGACAGAAAATAAACAACAATCTTTATTAACCTTGTTTTAGGCAACTAAAACACAAAAAAGAAATAACAATATGAATAAACTGAAACTATTTACATTGGCAGTTGCTGCAGTGTTTGCAGGAAGTGCAATGGCTGCTGATTATGCTCCCGTCAGAGTTTACTCCGTTGGTGATGAAACGACCTTGGGTGCTGCTTGGGCGAGCAAAGGACAAACAGACAATTATTTCGTATCGGGTGATACTGTAGTCTTTTCCGCATTTGTATTGTATCAATCTCAAGGAGCAGATAGACAATCGTGGACGGGTACTGCAGGAAGTGGCTCTACAGATGGGAAATACACAGCAACAGGTTGCTTCAAAGGCAGTGCCGCATGGGGTACAGGAGATGCTGGTACAAAAGTAGCCACATATAGAGATAGTAGAATTTACAAATACAATGTAACTAATTGTATAAGTGTACTTGTTCTTCAGAATCTTAAAGGGAATGATCGAACCAGTTATATCCGAGCATACGAGATTGCAGCAGACGGCACTATCTCTGCCACTGCCGCCAAAGAAAGTTCCCTTACCTCTACCAAGAAGGATACGACAGAGATTGTCGAGTTAGAGGGATTGGATGCATCCAAGAAGTACCAGATACAAGTTCTTACCAACACAAGCAGCAACTCGCAACTTTATGAAATCGCATTTGTAGCGGCTCATCCTGCTTTGGATGATGCGACACTGAGGTCGATTACAGTTGGTGGAGAGGCGTTAGAAGGTTTTTCGGCAGAGAGATTGGAGTACAATATGAAGTTGCCCTTCAATACGAGTGATGTGCCAGTAGTAGCAGCGACTCCTACATCGTGGGCAGCCAATGTAAATGTGGTACAAGCGTCAGCGATTCCAGGTACTGCCACCATTACCGTGACTGCAGAAGACAAGACGACCCAGAAGACTTATACCATTAACTTCAGTACTGCTTCCGCACCAAGTACTGATGCTACTTTGAGTGCATTGATGATAAATGGTAATGCAGTTTCTGGCTTCAAGGCAGATTCGCTTGACTATTCTTATGTGATGGCTTATGCAAAGACCCCTACATTGCCAAAGGTTACAGCAACTAAAAATGACGAGCATGCTACGATTGCCATAACAGATATTACGGAGTTGCCAGGTACTGCTACCGTTGTTGTGACGGCACAGGACGGCGTGACCAAAAGAACTTATACTGTTGCCTTTACAATGGCTGCTACTCCAAAGATATTGAGCGCAGTAGTGTTCAGTAACGGAGCAAAGGGTGCAGCAGTAGAGAGCAATAGAGAGGTGAAATTCCCCTATATAGAAGGTACAGCAGTTCCTACGATTGACTCTATCGCTGTGGACAGTTTATCGACTTTTGTGAAGGCTGAAGACAATAGCAAGATTACGGTGACGGCAACAAAAGGTGACGGAAGCGTATTGGAATATACAGTTACAAGTGTAGCCCTTACTCCTGCAGTATTAGCAGACAATGTAGAGGTTACATTTACCGGCACAGAAGAGTATGTATTTGCTCCTTATGGTTGGGATAGTAGTAAGGGTTGGAAATTTGCGAAGAACGTAGAAGACGACAGTAATCGTCGTGTATCGGAGGGTCGCACCCGTCTTTATATGGCATTGCCAGCCGCTAAAGAAGTGGTTCTGTATTCAGGCTCCGCCAGTGGGAGAGATATTAAAGTATATGTGAACAATGTATTGAACGAGAATGTAACCAATTCGGGTACAGCAGAAGAACCGATTACGATTGCGTTGAACAGCACAAGTGCCAATCTGTTGGCAATAGAGAGCAACCAAACGAGAGGTGACGGCGGTTTCACAAAGATCAAATTAGTGCCTGCAAGTCATGAGACGGGGATAGATGCAGAAAGTGTAGAGGCAAAAGTAGTGAAACGAGTTGTAAACGGTCAACTTGTGATAGAGAAAGACGGTGTATTGTATAATGCATTGGGCAATATCGTAAAATAGAGAAAAGAGAATAGTAGGAAGAGGTTGTCTGAAAGGTATCAGGCAACCTCTTTTTTTGTGTGGAGATGGAATGGGGGAATGAGCAATTAATAATTAATAATTAACAATTAACATGCAGAGAAGATACGAGAGCCATAGCATGGTGAGGGGAGAGCCATAGCACGCTATGGCTCTACAGCATACATTTAATTAACAATTAATAAT
>CAVHKB010000124.1:0-7762 GCA_963636305.1 Prevotella sp. P5-108 | reverse complement strand
ATACAAAGACCGCCAAAAAGTTAACGCATCAGTAGTAATTAACAATTAATATGCAGGGATGATATGAGAGCCATAGCACGCTATGGCTCTACAGTTAGCCAAAACGAAGTTACATTCGACGGGCAAAGGACGACTGTGGATGACAGATGGCTGGAGGGTCTGGGGATTCTGGATTTCTGGGGGATTGTTGGATTGAGGGGAACATAGAGTTCTACCTGCGAATGGGAGTCGAGATCCATAGCACGCTATGGCTCTACAGTGGGCAAGAGCGAAGTTACAGACGACGGGCAGAGGACGACGGTGGATGACAGACGGCTGGAGGGTCTGGGGATTCTGGATGTCTGGGGGATTGTTGGTTTGAGGGAAACAGAGGGTTCGTCTTTTGAAAGGGAGTTGAGAGCCATAGCACGCTATGGCTCTACAGTTGGCATAAACGAAGTTACAGACGACGGGCAAAGGAGCAATTAACAATTAACAGTTAACAATTAACATGCTGGGGAGCAATTAACGGGGAACAATTAACATACAGAGATGGGATGAATTTTGGAGGTTCTTCCTATATTCATCCTATATTCGTCCTATATGCGTCCTATATAAATCGTATATAAATCCTTTGGAAGTGGTAGGAAACACTGGGCTTGGCGGAGGGGAGGTGAAATCTTTTTGTGGTGGAACTGGTCTGTCGGTTTTTCCTTTTTGAGAAATATGTGTACCTTTGTCGTATGATAGTTTGTGTAGCAGAGAAACCTACAATGGGTAGAGATATAGCCCGTGTATTAGGTGCTAATACCCGTCGGGACGGGTATATGGAAGGTAACGGGTATTATGTGACTTGGACTTTCGGTCATTTGTGTACGCTGTATGAGCCTCAAGACTATACTGAAGAGTGGAAAGGTTGGAACTTGTCGTCATTACCGATGATACCAGACCGTTTTGCTATAAAAGTACAGGACGACGAGGGTATCCGCAAGCAGTTAGGTGTTATTCGTGACCTTATTTCGAAATCGGAGTTGCTTATCAATTGCGGTGATGCGGGTCAGGAAGGTGAGTTGATACAGCGTTGGGTGTATCAGAAAGCGGGTTGTCGTATTCCTGTGAAGCGTCTGTGGCTTAGTTCGACTACAGAAGAGGCGATAAAGGAAGCATTTGAGTCGCTGAAAGACCAGTCGGAGTATCAGCATCTTTATGAAGCGGGTTTGATGCGTGCTATAGGTGATTGGCTTCTTGGAATGAATGCCACACGGGCATATACCATCCGTTATGCGAAGGGTTCAGGAAAAGATAGGCAAGTTCTGTCGGTGGGCCGTGTACAGACACCTACTCTTGCATTGATAGTGCATCGTCAGGAGGAGATAGCGCATTTTGTGCCTCGTACTTATTGGGAACTGAAGACAGTGTACAGAGATACATTGTTCACTGCGCAACTGCCAGTGGAGGAAGGTGAGTATGCTATCAATACATTGGAGCAGGGAGAAGCGTTGATAGAATCGATAAAAGATAACCCATTTACCATCGACAAGATAGAAAAGAAGAAGGGTAAGGAGTCTGCGCCTAAATTATACGATTTGCCTACATTGCAGGTGGAATGTAACAAGAAGTTCTCGTTGTCGCCTGACGAGACGATGAAGATTGCGCAATCGTTGTATGAGAAGCATGTGACGACCTATCCTCGTGTAGATACTACCTTTCTGCCGGATGACCTATATACGAAGATACCTGCTACATTGCAGGGGATAAAAGATTTCTATCCGCAAGTACAACCTTTGTTATTGTTGAAAGCCGACGGAGGTAAAGGCGCAGGTTCTTTGCCCAAGTCGAAGAAAGTGTTCGACAGTAAGAAAGTGACCGACCACTATGCGATTATCCCTACAGGACAGCGCCCAGATGGTATAACGGAGGCAGAACGGCGGGTGTATGATTTGATAGTACAGCGATTTGTTTCGAACTTTTATCCCGAGTGCCAGGTAGCGAACACGACGGTGTACGGTTCGGTTGTTCCAACAGCGTCGGACGGTCGTCGGGGGGAGTTGATAGTTTTCAAGGTAAGCAAACGCACGATAGAGAGTATGGGTTGGCGCGAAGTGTATCAGTGGAAGCGTGCAGCGAACGGGCAATGGGTAAAGACTACAGAAGAAGTGCGGGACGATGATGAGGGGACGAAGGATGAAGATACGATAGGTTCGTTGCCGTCGTTCGTTAAAGGTGAGAACGGTGTTCATACGCCGAAACTACAAGAGAAGACTACGACACCTCCGCCGTACTATACGGAGGGTACAATAATCCGTGCGATGCAGACAGCGGGCAAGACAGTGGAAGATGAGGAGATGCGAGAATTGATGAAGCAGAACGGTATAGGTCGCCCATCTACCTACGGCGAGATTATAAAGAAGTTGTTTCAACGCAAGTATATCGTTTCGAAAGGGAAGAGTATTCGTGCCACCGATTTGGGAATTAGTTTGATACATACCATTATATCTCCTTTGTTGAAGTCGGCAGAGTTGACGGGGCAGTGGGAAAAGAAACTCCGACAAATAGAGAGCGGAGAATATGAGGCGAAGCAATTTCTTGATGAACTGAAAGCGATGACGCGCACAGTGGTGTATGATGTGAAAGCAAACAAGGCGGGTATGCAGTGCCCCGTATGTAAACAGGGCGTTATTATTCGAGGGAATACGCGTTATGGCTGTTCGCGATGGCGAGAGGGTTGTTGTTATGCGGAGGCGTTTTCTTGAAAGAATGGATTCTTGAGGGGAACATATTGTTTTACCTGCGAAAGGGAGTTGAGAGCCATAGCACGCTATGGCTCTACAGTTAGCATAAGCGCACGGTGGATGGTTGAATGGATTTGTATGGTGCGGGGAGAGCCATAGCACGCTATGGCTCTACTGTTATTGAGAGCGAAGTTACAGACGACGGGCATGGGGCGACGGTGGATGACAGACGGCTGGATGGTCTGGGGATTCTGGATGTCTGGGGGATTGTTGGTTGGAGGGGAACATAGAGTTCTACCTGCGAATGGGAGTTGAGAGCCATAGCACGCTATGGCTCTACGGTGGGCATAAGCGTATGGTGGAGGGTTGAATGGATTTGTATGGTGGATGGGGAGTGAGAGGGAAGTGAAGAGGCTGTCTAATGGATTTAGGCAGCCTCTTGTATGATAGGGATATTATCCTGTTGTATTATTTCTTTCCTCCGTAGCCGTAGCCGTATCCGTAGCCATAGCCTGCTTTTGCGGACTTGACACTGTTCAGGACACACGCCATATTAGGAAGTCGTTTCTCTTCGTAAACGGAGTTGATGAACTCCGTCATGTCTTTGGGAGTATAGTCGGCTCTTGAGACATAGAGCGTGATATCAGCCACCCGTGACAGGAGGAAGGTGTCGCTGACCATACCTACCGGTGCAGAGTCAACGAGGATATAGTCGTAGTGTGCGCGCAGATAGTCGAAGAACTCGTCCAAGCGTTTGCTTTGCAGGAGTTCGTTAGGATTAGGTGGTACGATACCTGCGGGAATGATGTCGAGATGGCTGTTGACAGCAGAGTGGATGATAGTGTCTTCGACTTGATATTCATCGCTTGCGAGGTAGGAGGTGAGGCAACCTTTGTTGTTGAGGTTACAATAGTGTGCCAACATAGGTTTGCGGATGTCCAGTCCCACCAATGCCACTCGTTTGTTGAGTAGAGCAAAAGAGAGTGCGGTATTGATGGCGACGAAAGATTTTCCTTCGCCATTGATGCTGGAGGTGACAAGGATTACACAACCTTCGTCTTTCTTTTTGTTCTGCAGCATGAAGCGTATGTTTCCCCTGAGCAGTCGGAACAGTTCAGCGAGAGGTGTGTCGGTGTTGTCGGACAGTGCTATTGCTTGTTTGCCAGTGTTGACGGACAGTTGTCCGATGAAAGGCGCTTTGATTCGTTGTTGGTATTCTTTCCTACTCCTGATTTTATTATCGAATATGAGCCATAGTTCGGTTATGCCTACAGGGATGCAGCAGCCGAGCAGGAAGGCAAACAGGAGCAGTATTTTCACTTTAGGGGACACGGGGTTGGTTGCTGCTCGAGGTTTGTCGATTACTTTAGCCGGCATGGTGGTAGATGCAAGGGTGAGGGCATTCTCTTCGCGTTTTTCGAAGAGGAAGATATAGACGCTTTGTTTGATTTCCTGTTGCCTGCGCAGTGCGATGTAGGTGCGTTCTTGTTCGGGAATGTCTTTGATTCGTGAAGAGAACTGTTCCTGTTGGCGCAGGAGTTCGTTCTTGGTGATGAGCAGCGCCTCACGGACAGTGCCTATGCTTGCGAGCAGGTTGGCACGCATGGCGTCAATTTGGTCATCGAGTTGGGAAAGCATGGGGTTGCTTTCTGTTGCGCTTCTCTGCATACGCATTTGGCGCAGCACAAGTTCGTTGTAGGTTTCGGTGAGGCTAACCAATCCCTCGTCGGAGAGTCCGAGGTTGGTAGGAATGAGTTTGTGTGTATTTTCTTCGTTGGAGAGGAAGTCGCGGATGTAAGCGGTGAGGTTGAGTTGTGTTTCGGTTTTGACAAGTTCTTTCTGGTACTCATCAGCGCTTTTGAGATATATCTTTGCCTCTTCGCTAAGGTTGGTGATAGCGTTCTCCCGTTTGTATTTTTCGACTTCGATTTCAGCGGAGTCCAGTTCCGTTTCGATGATGGCAAGTCGTTCTTCGATAAACTCTTTGGCATTGGAAGCCATCATGTTCTTATCGATGATGGCGTCGAAGTTGTAGAGTTCGGTAAGCCGATTGATGAGTGCAATGCCTCGTTGTGGCATATCGGTGGTGGTGGTTACTCGGATGACATTGGATTCTTTCTTCACCTGTTTGGCGGTGATGCTTGCGTGATAGGAGTCGACCAGTACAGGTATCGGCAGGGTTTTGATGTGTATTTTATCTCCTACTTTCAGCGGAGTGTTTTCGTGCAGTTCGATGGTGCCGATACAAGTCTGAATGGGTTCGTTGAGTGATAGTACAGCATGTTTGCTCTTGATATGTTTGTAGCCTATCTGCATATCGACGGATAGTTTGTATCCACTTTTTTGCCGCACGAGATCCATTTCCACCTTGTGTTGGAGTGTGTCGCAGAACATTGGTGGGAAGGTGACGACAACATCGGGGTTAGGGTATTGTCCTATCCATCGCATATCTTTCTTTTTACGGTACTCTGTTTGCAGATTGAGGTCGCATATAGCCTGTTCAAATGCTGTTTTGGAGGTATATACTTCGAGTTCATCGCTTACTAACTTTTCGGCACCGATACCCATCATAGACAGTACGTTCATCTGCATAGATTTGCTACTCTTTTCATTCTGTCGGATAGCGAAGGTGGATGTTACTTCGAAGAACGAGGTAGAGGAGAGGATATGGAGAACCATGACTCCAACACAGATGGTGATTGATATGAGGAACCAATACCATTTGTTGATGTATCGAAGAAAGAGTTCTCTTAGATTGATTTCCTTTGTTTGGTTATTATCGTTGGAAGTAGGCATAGTTGATTGTTATTATTTGGACTGAAGAGAAACGACAGAAACTATTACAGTAGCGAGAGAGCCGAGCGTAGTGACCATAGAGAGATAGAGAGATATGTTCTGTGAATTGAGAGCGCGTACGCTATTGGGTTCGATGTAGAGGACATCGTTCTGCTGCAGATAGAAATAGGGTGAGAGAAAGATGTTGGCATTGTTGAGGTTTAGTCGTGCGAACTCCAACTTGCCATCGTTCTCGCGTGTTAGCAGTATGTTTTCCCGTTTGCCGTAAGGTGTAAGGTCGCCTGCGAGTGCAAGAGCATCGAGAACAGATACTTTTTCGTTAGTAATGGTGTATTGTCCTGGTTTGTTCACCTCTCCTATGACTGTTACATTAAAGTTCAAGAACCTTATATTGACGATAGGGTCTTTGAGGGAGGTGCTTATTTTGTCGGTGAGCAGTTGTACGGCTTCGCTTTTTGATTTGCCCGCAAGATGTACTTTTCCCAATATAGGGAACAAGATATTTCCTTCTTTGTCCACAATATAAGACTGTTGAGAAGGAGTGGTTGTGGATAGTTCAGACCCTGGTGTGATATAGGATACGATAGGCAGGTTGAACGGTGCAGCCGCATCTCCGTCAAGAGCGTTGACCGTGATTAGCAGTTGGTCGCCAGTATGTATGATAGGGTCTTCGTACTGTGGGCGTTGGCTGTTGATAGAGTCAGCAGCGGCGTTGTCAATGTTGAGGAAGTATGCCAGTTTCTTTTGCGTTACACATGAGGAGCATGCAAATAGCGCGAAGAGAAAGAGGAATACCGTTGTTGTGTGCTTCATTGTTGTAGGATTGCTATTTGTTAATCGATGATGATAAGGAAATAGTCTTTTTTGCCTTTCTGCACAAGGATGTACTTGTTTTGAAGGAGGATATCTTTTGTTATCAGTATGTTGGGGTCGTTGTATTTCTCTTTGTTGATGGAGAGTCCATTACCCTGTATCATTTTTCGGGCTTCCCCTTTACTGGTGAATATGTCTGTATTGACTGCGAGTAGGTCGAGGATGGGTAATCCTTGTTCGATGTCAGCCCGATTGATGTGTGATTGTGGGACGCCGTCGAGTACCTGCAACAGCATTTCTACGGGCAGGGAACGCAGTTTGTCCGCCGTTGCTTTGCCAAAGAGAATATCGCTTGCGTCTTGTGCCATGAGGTAGTCGGCTTCGGAGTGTACCATAGTAGTGACTTCCTTTGCAAGGCGTTTCTGCAGCAGTCGCAAGTGGGGTGCTTGTTGGTGTTCGGCAATAAGGTTTTCGATTTCATCGTGGTTGAGTGAAGTGAAAATCTTGATATATCGTTCGGCGTCGGTATCACTGACATTGAGCCAAAATTGGTAGAATTTATATGGTGATGTGTATCGAGGGTCGAGCCATATATTACCGCTTTCGGTTTTACCGAACTTGCCTCCATCGGCTTTTGTGATAAGAGGGCAGGTTAGTGCATAGACCTCTCCTCCACCCATTCGTCGTATGAGTTCGGTGCCTGTTGTTATATTGCCCCATTGGTCGCTACCGCCCATCTGCAGTTTGCAGTTTTTGTGTTCGTGGAGGTACACATAGTCGTAGCCTTGCAGCAGTTGGTAGGTGAATTCTGTGAAGGACATACCTTGTGAGTACTCGCCATTGAAGCGTTTCTTGACACTGTCTTTTGCCATCATATAGTTGACTGTGATGAGTTTGCCGATGTCGCGAGTAAAGTCGAGAAAAGTATAGTTTTTCATCCAGTCGTAGTTGTTCACCAATTCGGCAGCGTTATCTCCGTGTCCGAAGTCTAAGAACTTCTCAAGTTGTTTTTTGATACACTCCTGATTATGTTTGAGGGTAGGTTCGTCCAATAGATTACGCTCTGCCGATTTACCACTTGGGTCTCCAATCATGCCTGTTGCTCCACCGATGAGTGCTATAGGTTTGTGTCCGCATCGTTGGAGATGCCTTAGCATCATAATGCCGCAGAGGTGTCCTATGTGCAGGGAATCTGCAGTCGGGTCGATACCGACATAGGCAGTAGTTTGTTCCTTAAGCAGTTGTTCTTCGGTTCCAGGCATAATGTCTTGTAACATTCCACGCCATTTTAGTTCTTCAACAAAGTTCTTCATCAGATCTTAATTTACGATAAACGGTTTTATATTTGACAAATATATACTTTTTCAGTGTGCAAAGGTACGACAAATTATTGGGAATACAAATTAAATAATTTTGTTGTTTGTGGTGTATTGGTTTATAGG
>CAVHKB010000123.1:0-7856 GCA_963636305.1 Prevotella sp. P5-108 | reverse complement strand
AGGAATGATGGGGCTTGGCGGGAGGCAGATTGTCCGTACGCAGATTTATTTACATAGTTTTGCATATTTAATATGAAATGTTTACCTTTGTGGATTGACAAGGATAAACATATTCCACCTATATGCCAACTATGCGTATAAAGAGGAGATATTATTCTCTGTTATTCCTATTGCTATTGGTATGCCCAGCAGTATGGGGTGAAAGTTTTACCATTGAATTTCGGCAGAATAGCAGTAACGGGAGCAGTGTTTTATCTCAAGAGTTATTTCCGACACAGATAACAGCAGGTGCAGCATACTACTCTTCTGTAGATGGTATGGCTGCCGTGTATGCAGGTACCAGCGGGTTGTTGTTGGGGCGGAGCAGCAGCAGAGGGAAGTTCACTTTGCATTTGAATGACGCCTACAGGATAACGCAAGTTACGATAAAGGCATATCCTTACGGGATGGACGACAGCAAGATTGTATGCGGTGTCTCAAGCGTATCCTACAGTGTGAACAGCAATACCTTGTACACGGCAGGTACGGATTGCTCCTTTTCGTTTTCGGGAACGGAGATGTCCACTATCTATGTGGCGACGGACAGCAAGCGTGCCTATATATCGTCGATTGTTGTTACTTATGTCGATCCGCAGGCTCTTCCTGCGTTGGGGACGCCCGCCAATGCGACAAGCGTATTGGAGGCTTCGACCACCGTCAGATTGAGTTGGGACGCAGTGGAGAATGCAGAGAAGTATAAGGTTACCTACACATCTTCTTCGGGCGAGAGCAAGGAAGCGGAGGCGCAGGAGAATTATCTTACTCTCACGGGGTTGGCGGAAGAGAACGACTATTGTTGGAGTGTCAGAGCCATAGGTGACGGTGTGACCTATCAAGACTCTGAAGAGAGTGCTGTCGGTACATTCACGACGGGTACACTGCCCATCTATACGGTGAGTTGGGTGGTGAACAGAGATACCGTATTGCAAGAGGAGGTGAAAGAGGGTTGTTCCGTCGGTGTGACCCCATCTACTCCAGAGGACAATGCACTTGGTTCGTGTGCGGACCGTTTCATGGGTTGGAGTTCATCGGAGTTGGGAGCCTACGACGGGCAATCGGCACCGCAAGACCTATTTACGGATCTGCTGGATATAGTCGTGACCGCAGATACGACATTCCATGCCGTGTTCGCCACGCAACAAGCGACGAAGCGATATGTACTCGTGACCTCTGCACCGAAGGATTGGAGCGGTCAGTACATTATAGGGTACAGCAGTTCATCGATAAAGATTGCGATGAATACGCACTACGGGAACCAGAACACAAACACATACGGTACTGTCGTTGATTTGTCGGAGTACTACGATGAGAGCAGTTACTCTTATCCGGAAACGGATGTATCGTCTTATCAATATACTTTCGCGAAGTCTGCGCACGGTTATTCGATTTGTTACGACAAGGAGGGCAATTATTTGGGAGTGAGTACGGGTACGAACCAGACTTATGGTGATTATCTGCGCTGGAACAAGGCATACAGTGATTCGGTGTGTGAATGGACGCTAACATACGAGGATGGACATCCCTATATACGCAGTGTGAAGCGGAATGGTTTTTATATCTTGTGCGTTGCCAATTCGACGGCAGAGTATCAGTTCAAGACCTATTATCGGTTGCCAGGCGGTGCGTTGAGCCTATATCGATTGGAGTACGATTATTCGGATTACAAGACAGCGTGCGAGTTGGCGGCAGGGGACATTCTTGTGACAGAGTGGGACAAGACGAGGCTGACGGTAAGTACGGGGACGGAATGTGATGCGGTGTATGCAGTTATTCCTACGCAAAAGAACGGCATTGCGAGCCGCAGGACGATTGAAGGGGCAGAGAAGGAGGCGGGAGTGTATGATATTGTTCTGCCGAAGATGGACAGTTTGGCTTGTACGGACATCAGCATAGAGGCACGACGGAGCGGAGAGGTTGTAGCGAGCAGGGTATTGCGTGTGCCTATTGTTGTTACGACGGGTACAACGACTTCGTCCACCGACCTATTTGTGACGGAACAACAGACGGAGGAGCGTTGCAGGGAGTGCGATATTGTCGTGCGTGACAGAGCCATGCTGACGCACAGCAGCGGAGGGCGAGATGCGTTCAGAGATGTGTATATAGGGGCAGGAAGCAGTCTGAACATCAAGAGCAGTTTCTCGCTCAACAGACTGATGCTGTGTGCCAAGAATGATTCCGTTTCATTTGCCATCACAAGAAACGGTACGAACTCGACAATCAGCATTGATTCGATTGTCCATATAAAAGAGATAGACGGGCATTATTGGTATGATTTTTCTCTTCCTTACGAGTGCAGTATATCGGATATTCGTGACAGGAACGGGTTAGTATTGGGGACTTATGGAGTTGACTGGGGGATAAAGTATTACGACGGAGAGCAGTGCCAGAAACAAGATACTTCCGCCGCTGCAGGTGCGGTAGGGTTACATTGGAAGATGATGGCCGCAAGCGACACCTTACGGGCGAATATCGGTTACATTATCGGTCTATTCTACAGTGATGAGGAATTGACGAGGTCGATTTATTTTACACCTACCCAAGCGAACAACTACTCGGAAGATTTGGCGAACAAGATTACCAGCATACAGAACTGGAGCGTTAATTTGGAAGCATCGAAGCGGCATCATGGTTGGAATTTTGTCGGTTCGCCCTATCTTTCTCTGTTTGGCGAGAGTAGCAGCGGGCAGGGACTTAACCACAGTAATTTGAGAATGGGATACACTAATACCTCGACCGGCGAACAGACGGACAAGGAAAATATCTATATATCGATACCAGACGGAGCGGGTAAGAACACCTATACGCAACGATTGGCTTCGTCGGAGACCATCTATCCGTTCAGAGGCTATTTTGTACAAGCGGTTGACCCGACCGACGGCGAGGGGCATACACTGTATCTTATCTACAACAAGGACTACCAAACTCTGCCTGCGGGAATGTGCAGCAAGGAGGTTGCACAGGACACCGTTATCCGTGCGGAGATGGTGGTTAGCGCGCCTGACGGGCAATGCGACTATACAGGATTGGTTGTGGGCAATCGGTACTCGACGGATTATGAGATAGGTGACGATTTAGCGAAGTTCTATGCTGCCCATACCAAGCCTCAACTGTACACTTCAGACAGTTCGGGTGAGATGTATGCCTGTCAGGCTATACCGTACACCGAAGCCCAGCACATTCCGTTAGGGCTTTATGCGCCTACGGCAGGGGACTATCGATTGCGGCTGAATGAGAAGAGCAGCGATGTGTCTGCTGCACGGGCGGTATATCTACTCTACAGGGGTGCTATTGTGGCTAATCTGCTGTACGAGGAGTATGTTATTACGGTGGGAGAAGCAGGGCGAGTGGCAGGCTATACGCTTGATATCCGACGGAAAGGGGATGCATCTTCGAACCTATACAGCAACGACGGGTTACGGGTGTATGTGCAGGACGGTTCGGTCGTTGCAGAGGGGACTACAGAAGGGGAGAGGATATATGTTTATGATGTATTGGGTCGTCTTATCGGTCAGCGTGCTGCTTCGCGTGGGACGACTATTGTTCCTTTGGCACAGAGCGGGGTTTATACCATACAGATTGGACGAGAGTTGTTCAAAGTGGTCAGGAAATAGGGTTCTTGTCGGTGTGTCGGTTGGAGGAAGAGGGCAGGAACAGATGATGAAAACGGGAAAAGATTGCATTTTGAGAGATACGATGGTAGTATTTTCGGAAATCTTTCCTATATTTGCATTCTATTGTGGTTGTTATCCTTTCGGGCGTACCCGAAATTGATTGACCACTTATTGAATAATCAGTGAGGAATGGACCTAAAATAATGGCTTACAGTACAATGAATCGTTCTCCTAAAATTGCAGTAATAGCAGGTGCAGGTCCTGCAGGCTTGACGGCTGCTTATGAGTTGCTCCGCCAGACGGATGTTCATCCTATCATTCTCGAATCGACGAGCGCAATCGGTGGAATCTCGCAGACAGTTCGATATCATGGGAATCGAATGGATATAGGCGGTCATCGCTTCTTCTCGAAGAGTGAGGAGGTGATGCGCTGGTGGCAGGAAGTTATGCCGATGCAAGATGCTCCGTCGAAAGATGCGCTATTGCTGGACAAATGCGGCTTAAAACCACTTCCGAGTGAATATGCACAAAAGAGCGACAAGGCTTTGCATAATCCGGAACAGAGCGACAGGGTTATGCTGTTGCGCGACCGTGTGAGCCGAATATTCTTTCTCCGTAAGTTTTTTGATTACCCCATCTCAATGAAGAAGGATACCTTTCTGAATATGGGGTTTGCCCGGACTATGCGTGCAGGCTTTGGTTACTTATGGTCGTGTGTGCATAAACTACCGGAGACCTCATTGGAGAATTTCTATATCAATCGCTTCGGGCGTCCTCTCTACGAGATGTTCTTTGAGGGATACACAGAGAAAGTATGGGGAGTACATCCGTCGGAGTTAGGTGCAGATTGGGGGAGTCAGAGGGTCAAGGGATTAAGTATCCTTTCGGTTCTAAAGGATATGTTTTGTCGTGCGTTGGGTATTCGCAGCAAGCATATAGAGACATCGCTTATAGAACAATTTATCTATCCTAAGTATGGTCCCGGACAATTATGGGAGACTGTAGCCGATGACATTAAAGAAAGAGGCGGGGAGATTCTATTGCAGCACGAAGTAGTCGGGATTAAGGTAGAAAACAATCAGGTTGTTTCTGTTGTGGCCCGTACTGCAGATGGTGTAGAGCATAGTTTCGAGTGTGATTATTTCCTCTCTACCATGCCTATCAAGGATTTAATCCCCGGTATTCGTGGGATTGATGTTCCTCGAAGAGTGACGGATATTGCCACGAGTCTTCCATATCGAGACTTTATTACAGTCGGGTTATGCGTTAGAAAGTTGCGTATTGAGAACAAGACTGCCATACCTACCTTTGACCATCGTGTACCTGACACCTGGATTTACATACAGGAACGAGATGTGCATATCGGTCGTTTGCAGGTGTTTAACAATTGGTCGCCGTATTTAGTGAATGATTACGAGCATACGATGTGGATAGGTTTGGAGTATTTCTGTACAGAGGGCGACCGTTTTTGGACTATGCCTAAAGAAGCGTTCATCGAAATGGCGATAGATGAGTTAGTGAAGATTGATATTATTAATCGTGAGGATGTACTTGACTCTTGCCATGTTCGAATCAAGAAGGCTTATCCGGCATACTATGGTTCGTACTATCAGTTAGATGAGGTGAAGTCGTTTTTAGACAAGATACCTAATTTATATTGTTTAGGTCGCAACGGGCAACATCGTTATAACAACATGGACCATTCGATGCTGACTGCCTTTGAGTGCGTCCGTAACATCAAGAACGGCGTTACAGACAAGACTAATATATGGAATGTAAATACAGAAAAGGAGTATCATGAAAGCAAGTAGTATTCTTCGTTATATTGTTTTTCCTGCAATTATTGTGGTTGCGTGGTTGATGTTGGTTCTCTACACTTTCAATAGCAAGCCTGACCTTAATGGTGATAACTTCTGTTATTATATCTATGCCACTTCTTTGGCGGAGGGTCATGGTTATTGCGATTTGTCTTCGCCCGGCAGTCCTGTCACCTCTAATTTTCCTCCAGGTTACCCTTTACTGATGACGCCTGTTCGTGTTATCACCGATAGTGTTATTGCGCAGAAATGGTTGAACGAGGTATTTGTTTTGGTGAGTATATTATTGCTTTATTTTGCTTTGTTGGCAATGGAACTACCGAAAGACATTAGTTTTGTTGCCGCAGTATCTGGGTTGTTCTGTCCAAGATTGCTTCATTTCTCGACGATGATGATGTCTGAATCCTCGTTTCTGATGATGAGCATGATAGTCTTTTTTGCGCTGGTTCAGTTGAGCAAGAAAGAAGACAGATGGTGGCGTGAATTGTGTTCGCCATGGTTTTATGTGATGCTTGTAGCGTTGGTGTTTACTTATCATATCCGTACACAAGGCATTGCGTTAGTCGGTGCCGTGCTGTTCGTCTTTTTGGTGCGTCGTCGTTGGGCTTCTTTAGGAGGTACTGTTGTAGGATTTGTGATAGGTTGTCTGCCGTGGATGATTCGTAATCATATATTAGGACTTAGCGGCAACCGATACATAGACTCTATTATGGTTGCCAATCCGTGGCGTCCAGAGATGGGACAGATAGGCTTCGGAGAAGTAGTGTCCCGTTTTTTTGATACTCTTCGTATGCTTATTTTCAATGCGTTTCCGAGTACAATCGTTCCATTTGCCAATTTGAATTGTGACGAACCCACATATACATGGTATATCTATTTGTTGGGGGTGCTTATGTTGGCTATCCTTTTACTTGGGGCATGGCGTTTAGGTAGGCAGCGTTGGTTTGCAATCGGGTATATTGCAGCCACATTGGGTGTTATTTCTATCTTCAGTACACCGAGCGGTAACCGATATATCACCTCTGTGTTGCCATTCCTGACTGCATTTTTGATGATAGGTTTATGGTATGGGGGTTCCTTGTTGTTGCAGCGTAAGTGGAAGAGCCATTCATTGCCTGCGTATGTTTTGCTGTTGCTGCTATTCTTTTCGAAGTCAGGTTTGCAAAATGAGCATCAGTCGGCACAGCAAAAGTATCCTATTCAGTATCAACAGTTCTTCAATATAGGGAAAGCGATACAAGATAAATTGCCGCAAAATACTATTGTTTGTTCCCGTAAGCCGCAGATATTTTACCTGTACAGTCAAATGCCAGGCGTTGTATATAAATACACCCCTGATGCCCGTGAATTGATAGCAGATTTGGTACAAAAAGGTGTGGACTTGGTAGTGGTTGATGCGTTGGGTTATAGTTCGACATACCGTTATTTGATACCTGCCATTCAACAGTACCCACAGTTTTTCCCGCGTGCGCTTATGCATTATGAGAATACAGGTACCTATTTGCTCACCTTTGACCGCGAGCGTGCTATGAAAGAATTAGAAACAGAATAGTGTATGATGAATTTTCGTCGTTTGACAGATATACTTTTTCGTCAGGACACAAATAATATCTGGATACAATGGTTCCGCTATTGTTTTGTGGCTGTGGGTGCGTTTATAGTGGATTACGGCACTTATTTTCTCACTTCGTATATCATAGGTATTCCCTATTTGATTGCAGCGTTGTTAGGTTTCATTACGGGTACGCTCACTAATTATGCCATAGCAAAGTTTATGGTCTTTCGTGGTGAGCCTAAGTCTCGTGCGGGTGAGATAGCAATGGTATTTGTGATAGGTGGTATTGGGTTGGTATTCTTGGAGTTAGGTATATGGTTTTTCACGGAATGTGTAGGGGTTCATTATCTAATTTCGAAGTTGATTATGACGGTCATCTGTTTTGCGTGGAATTTCCTTGCGCGTAAGTTCTTTATGTATTCCAAGCGATTTAATATACTGAAAGATAAAGATTCCTATTGTAAATGATTGATTCATTGACGGTTTTACATTGAGCGTTGTTGCAAGAATGGAGTTTGGACGCTCAAGAGTCGGAGAACAGAACAAAAGGAGATTGAGAAACAAAGTGGAAGTTTTGCAGGTGATTTCGATATTCATCCTATATGAATCCTATGTGAATCGGAGGAATTAACAGTTAAAAATTAACGGGCGGGGTAAAGGCGTTTCTTGACGGACGGCGTTGCCGTATTGACATAAATTAGGCATGAATTAGCAATTAATAGGCAACGGGTAACGATTAACATGAATTATTTAGTCGGGGGTTTTTATGAGGTTGGAGGGGCACATATTGTTTTATCTGCGAAAGGGAGTTGAGAGCCATAGCACGCGATAAAC
>CAVHKB010000122.1:0-7899 GCA_963636305.1 Prevotella sp. P5-108 | reverse complement strand
TCAATGGTCGGATAGCACTCACAGGTGCGGCAACCCACGAGCAGGCACATCAGCAGAATGCCGAGTGCCACACCCGTGAAAAGCGATATGAGGCGTACAAAGTCGTGCATTTTTTTTGTATCAGTTATTGGTTATTCCGATTTTTTGTTCTATCTTTGCAGTGAGGAATGAGGATATGCTCCTGCCTCTTATGGATGAGCCTGGTGCTCGTCCTCTCATAGTCGAGGTTCTGCTCGACTATTTTTTTATCTTGACCACCGGCCTATGCCATAAATGTATACGCCTTGTGGCACATCGTATGTTTTCCGTGCCATAAACGGCAGATACCCCGTTATCCATTCACCGTCACGCTGAAGACGCACTCCGCATTTCTTGTTGAATAGTCGCATATTATTTGTGTTGTATGTCTTGAACACATCAATTATCGGGGTGACGGTGTTGCCTGCTGTTTGGCATACCTGCCACACATCTTTCTGTGCGGCCAATGTCGCGAATGCCGTTTCCTGGTGCAATTGCAAGGGGACTAATAATTGGGGTGTGTTAGACGAAGTCCTCACTTTAGGTTCTTTCCAACCTATCGTGCGGCGGCGACCTGTCGTTTCTCTTATTCCTGTGGCGTTGTCAAAGGTCGAATATCTGTTGTTGCTCCTTACATAGCGGAACAGGGTCACACCGTCCGTGCTTTTGATATACCCTTTGTCGCAGATGATATAGAGTCCTTCCGCAAGGCACATCAATTCGACACGGGTTTGCACCAACAAATGGTCCACATTGTAGTCAAGGTATTGTATGGTAGAGCCTAACTCCGTGCCGTTGAGGTGTAGTTTGGCTTGGTCGTCCTCCGCTCCGATATACACATCGGGGGCAAGAATACGGACTGCTGTTGTTGCCGTCAGTTTGCTCTCCGTCCCTGTGAGCGTCAGACCTTTCCCTCCGAACTTGCACTCGGTTGAGCCGGACTTGCAACGCACCCCCGACTTACTCTTGTACTTGAGTGCTGTTTCGTCCGTCGTGATTTGCAAGGCTGCACTGTCCGTCCCCGTCTGCTTTATCTTAACCTCTGTAGAGTCCATCAGCATCTCCTGGAAGAAGCCCTGATTTGCTTGGAACTTCAACCGTATGGCGTCCTCTTTCACTCCGATATAATTGTTGCGGTCGGGAGAATAGATGATAGTCTTGTCCGTGCTGAACTCCGCTACCGTATTGTCGCTACCGTTGAATATCTGCGCCCCGCATTTGCCTGCATCCCCGTTGAGCGTCTTGAATACCACCTCGCCAGTATTATCCATTATCTTGACATTGCTGCTGTCTGTCAACACCTCCGAATAGTTCGTGCTGCTCTTTATACTGCTATGCGTGTGTCCTGCATTGGCTTTGCCAGCCAATCCGCTGTTCACTGCTGCACAGGTGGGTATGTTCTGCGTGCTGTCAATGCTGCTTGATATGCTGCGGAACTTGCCGTCACCCTGCACCAAATCCTTGTCACCGCCGACATTCGCATTACTGTCCCAAAATCCTTCTATCTGTAGAAAGGACTTGCACGAAATCGGTGTCTTTGGGTCGTTCACATCGTTGACTATGTTCTGCACACCGAGCAGGTTATTCTTACCCATATCCAGGTCACCGCTCATCGTGTCACCGCTCTTGCTCACCTTACTGGCGGCTATTTCCACCAACTGATTGATAGCCGTCTTGATGAGCGACCAAAGAGCATTAAGCCCCGTCTTATCCAAGTATTCTTTTGCCATTTGTGAGAGTATTGAGTGAGTGTAGGAGAACCCAATCCCCTACACCCTATTGTTACGACAATGCGTTGATGTATTCGGTGGTGATAGCAGCAAGGTCTGCGGGTTGGAGAGCCGTGTCTGCCAATGTACCCTGCGCCTTTGTAGCCGCCTCCACATTGACGGCTTGGTCCGTAATGGCAAGAGCCGTGCCGTTGAACTTAACCGATGTGATAGGTATGTTCGCCGAGAAGTCGGTAATATCGGCTGCCTTATGCGTGTGGCTCTTGGCTGCTTTGCCGTCAAGCGTGGTCTGCAAGTTGGTAACATCCGAGATAGCGTGACTGTGGCTGCTGTTTGCCTTGCCGCTCAATGCCGTATAGACCGCCTTTGCGCTCGGATATTGCGTGTCGGTACTTGTATCCGACATAGAGGTAACCTTGTTGCCACTCTTCTCGTAGCCTGCCAACTTGGTCGTCAATGCAGAGTCTGTTACATACCCGCTCAAGTCAATGGTTGAGCCGAGTTCCTGCCACTGCGTGCCGTCCCAAGCATACTCGCCGCTGTCTGCGGTTATATGCCATACATCGCCCGTCTTGTTTCCTGTGGTAGGTAGAGCGGCTGTGGTGTCTTTCGTACCCTTGTAGTTCATTACTGAACCCAAAGCGGTAATCTTGTTGTTCACCCACTGCTCCGCATTTTCTGTGGCTTCTTGAACTTTATTGTCGGTGTATACCCTTGCTACAAATATCGAATCTTCTACTTCACTCTTTGTACAGTAGTTGTCAGCAAGGTCTTTTGCTACCTCTGCTACCTTTGTATCTACACCATTCATTGTGTAGTAGTTGTCAGCCAGGTCTTTTGCTACCTCTGCTACCTTTGCTTCGGCTGCTGTTTGTGCGGCTTCCGCTTCGCTTTTAGCCTTTGCTTTTACTTTCTCCCAAAAGGTGGATAGTCCCTGTTGGTCGAGATACTTTTTTGCTTCTGCCATAATTGTTGGTTCTTTAAGTTATTATTATGTTAGGTTGTTAATAAAATCTGCGGGTATTGGTTCTGTTGCGCCGCTCGCCGTTTCGGACAACTTGTTCATCAGGTCTTTTTGTTTCTCGATGTCGCCGCCGATAGTACCCCAGAGAGTAGCACTTGTAGTTCCACTGCTTGTGATAGTTACCTTTGGAGGTGTAGAGTTATGAATTGTGATGGTTGCCATATCAACTGGTTGATTTGGATGTGTTTACTACACGGGCGAAGTTATCTTTGTGATAGACCATTTTGCCGTTGTTGGGTGCAAAGCACTCCAAAGAATACACTCCAACGAATGCGGAGGCGGTATGGTTAGCGGAAAGTGAGAGAGTGTAGTGATAAACCCCGTCCGTTGTGCCATTCAGTATTGTTGTAAAGTCAATATGGGAGCGAGTGGATGGATTGTACAGACGACAGGCGTCAGTGTCTAACTGCGTGTCGCAGTCGATGGTCATAGTCCATGTTGCTCCTTTGTAGATTGTTTCCATATATGTTTTTCTTTTTTGTTTTCCGTTTCTCCCGCAAGGGAAAGGTGTATGCTGTTGGCAGTCCTTTCCGTTGCGGGGTACTCCTGGAAACTACAATTACATGAAAGAAAAACACCCTCACGGGCTGTTATCATTCAGCGGGTTCTTCTTCTGCATCGAGTTCAACGAATGCGATAGCCGTGATTTTGCCTTCTGTTTCGGTAATGGTTACTTTGCCTATCTGCATAGCGTCGACCGAGTTATCAGACGGAGTAAGCGGTTCGATGGTGTAGGTGAGCGTTACGCCATCGGCATCCGTTCCCTTAACTTCGCAGGACACGCGTCCACGACTGATGTGAATACCTGCTGGTACATTAGCATCCATAGGTTGAGAATAGAGTTCATATTCGTGGTCGACAACGCCCATTTTGTCGGCAAATGGACGCAGACGCCCTTTTGCTACGCGAATATCGAAAGACACTGTAGCAGTGTTCTTTTTGTACATTACATCCTCGTATTCTCCGCCCTCTATTTTGGCTTCGAGTTTATCACCTTTTTCTGTTGCTATTTCAAAGGTATCTTCGGCTGGCGTAGGTAGTTCTCGCCAACCTTTGTTGCTGTCGGTAATATCTCGTACAAACAGACGATTCTTACCCCAACCAATTTGTGCCATAGTTGTAAAATTTTGAATTGTTAATAAATAAATTAGTTACCCTTTTGCTGGTACTACGCCAAGTATCTGTATTCGAGTGCTACCACTACGAAGTGTTGATGAATGTCGCAGTCGGCTTCGGTGTAGATGGTTTTGTTCAAACTGAACTTGTAATTGGATTTTTCTGCGGTCAGTGTTTCGACCCACTCGGCGGCGACTTTTTCTATCAGTGCAGTACGCGCACCATCTTCAGTGAGAATGCCGTTGTCGAAAGGGTCGATGTCGGGTACATAGATGTCGATGGTGACTACGCCCGTTTCCACTTCGGCGTTCAGTCCTGCTGTAAAGGTGATGACAGCATCCTCTTGTTTGCTGTCACGAGGTCTATATCCTGCTCGGTAAACCTTTCCTGAAATTGTGGAAGCGAGTGTACTTTGTCGGAGCATTTGATAGATATCGGTCTGTACTTTACTTGCTGTGAGCATTTGTTATTTCCAATTCGAGTTGTTTGAGCAATTTCGGAATAAGTTGCTTTGCTTCGAGTTCTGCGCTTGTTATCACATCGAACCCTTTGGCAGCCACATATTTGGCATAGTGCATACCTGCAACTACTATCAGCACCGTTCCACTACGGTATTGTGCTATTAGTTCTTTTGCATAGTCTTTACCTGCCTTTGAGCCGTTCTCGCCGTTAGCGTTGTCGTCGTTTCTACCCTCTATGGGGTGAAAGTCGGAGGTGGAGTGTAATTTGCCGTCCACAGCCACGATGTAGCCTATGCTGCTTCGCAGGTTACCTGTGCGGTCGGTGTAAGTACCGTTCGTTCTTGCGATATTGACACATTTTTGCCCGATGTAGGATAGTGTATTTATCAGCGCACGCTGTTGGCGTTTGAGTTGTCGCTGCATATACTTGTCTATCTGTGAGAGCGGTGTAGTCAATTGAATAGGCATTACACTAAAATTTTCACTTCGCAGACGGCATCGATATTTTCTATGCTGATGACGGAGAAGTCTCCGACCACCTGCTTGTCCATATCTTGAAGCCGTATCTGTTCTGCTGTGAATGGTACAGGTTGTTGTTCGATGAGAATGGTGTAAGTGGCAACCGTGAAACGCTCGTTGTTGGCTGTCCGTCCGAGATTGTTATACGAGTTGGCATAATACTGACAGGGAATGGCAGGCATATAGGCTACGCCTGCCGACTTTACGGGAAAGCCTGTGGCGGGGTCTATGCCTCCTGCTTGTTTACTCTTTGCCGATATGTAGCCGTTCTGTATAATCATAGCCTTGACCCTTTATAGCCATATCGAGCCTTTGAGATGTCATTTGCGTATCTCTTGTATAATTCGCTTGCATGATTTCGGAATTGCATCCGTTGGTCATCAGAAAACGAATAAGACTGTCCGCCTTGCGTAATGGACGGTGCATACGAGAGCCACATCAACAGGTCGGCATACGCGAGGTTGTATCCTGCACTTTGCATATCCTCGATGAGACAATCGTCGGTCAGAGATATATCCCTCCGCTGCGCCACCTCTTCAAGGGTGCGCAACGGTATAGGATAGGAATTGACACTTTTTAAGGCTTCGAGCGTTGTCATAGGTTGTCAGTGATTATTGCATGATTAGTCTCCTGTTGGGGTTTCCTCTGCTGGTGCAGTGTAGTCAGCGTTTAATAGATAAATACTGTCTGCGCCATCAATAACAGGGATGCACAATGCTTGCCCGGAAGTGAACTCCTCGAGAGGGTCGTTGTTAGAGTACTTGCTGATGAGTAGCCACGAACCACTTTTTTCGTAACTTACACCATCGACAGGATTGGTTTCTTCAGCGAGTGTACCATATACAAGACGACCTACTTTTTCGGTAGGTATAGCCACAATGTTTGCTTCTTCCCATGGGCGGACACTTGCTTCTGTGCCGTCGTGCTTCTGCACCTTGAATGTACTATCTACCACGCGGAACTCTACTCCATACTCGTCTTGTAGTGCATCAAAGAACAATTGTCGACCCGGTACAGGAAGAATGGTGGAAGCGGTGAATATGCGCCCTTGATAAGATGCGGCAAGTTCCTTACCTTGTTTCGATTTACGGAACAAGTTGAAGTACTTTTTAGACAGTAAGACTAAACCTATACTATTGCCGTCTTCTGCTGCCTTGTCAAATAGTTGCTGTACATCATCTTGCGGGGTAGAGGTGGTTGCATTGCCGTCCCACTTTGCGCCGATATTATTGAATTGGTTTTCCTCTTTGTAGAAATCTACGCGGACACCTGTGCCGTCGTTTTCGCTATCCTCCACGAGCATAGTGCCGGAAGATAGTGCTTGCTCGAACATCATCTCAACGCGAGCATCTGCGCCATCGATGACACGAGGTACATCGTTTAGCACTTTTGCTGCGATGGTTGCTTCGTCAGTGCCGCGAGCAATAGCCACATTCAGGTCGGAGATGTCTTTCTCGCCCTTGCGGTACTTGAGAGCAATTTTTGATAGTTTACCACTTGCGTTTGCGAGCGAGCCGCGCTTTTTTAATGGTATAGAAGCGTCCATAGCCACTACATCGGCTGCTACAATCACATTGTTCAGTTCGGTAGCACCCCAACTAAGGTCTGCGGAGTACTCTTCGGTGAGCATGGTTTTGTAGAGCAATGTCTGCTTTGTCTTCTCTCCATTGTATTTTTCAGTGATTTTGCCAATCACTCTCCCGAAGTATTTCTCTACGAACTCGGGAAATAATGATACTTGCTTTGCCATTGTCTTACAGATTTTGATAGATTAAACACTTACGCATAGAGGAACTGAATATGTGACAATGCAGTTTTCATTGCGCTGGTTACGGGGTAGGGACTTGCAGCGGCGTTCACTTGACCGATAGTCAAGATGGCTGCGCGCGCGTCTTTCACAGGGATAGTTGTTTTCAGTACTCCTACATACGAGTAACCTGTAGGCAGTGTGCCATACGCTGCGCCGCTGCTTGCTACGGGCATGGGTTTGTAGTCGTTGTCTTTAGCAATGATGATATGCCCTGCTTTGAGTACAGTTAGATTGCTTGCTATATCTTCGACATTGAGCGAGCGTCCACCGGGTATGTCGGCAAGAGCCTTGACGATGACAAAGCCGTCGTTGCCGTTATGAATTTCGTGCGTATCACGATTGAGATTTGCTGTTGCCATTTTCGTTTGTTTTATGGTTAATAATTAGAGTAGTTTGCCAACCACTGCATCGGTTTCGGCTTCGGAAGCCTCTTTTAGGCTGTTGGTCGTCTGCTTTAACCCTGCTTTGTTTGGCTGCCCGAATACAGCCCCTTTGGCGTTGATGTCGTTGCCAATCTCTGTGACCTCCGTTTTGACCTCTGTGAGCAGTGTTGCGAACTCTTCATCAGTGAGCGTATCAATACTTGTACGCTCGTAGGCTTTACGCAGCGAGATTGGCAAAGCGGCTATTTCTGCCGACAGTTGCTGTCTGCGGTTGGTTGAGGTGCGTTCCGTTTCGAGTTGGTTCAGTCTGTCGGTCAATGCTTTGTTGGCATCGATTAGTGACTGCGCCCATTGCGGTGTCTCCTCATTTTCTGGTTGCTTTTCGTCCTCTGGCTTGCCACCTTTAGCCCTGCCGTCTTTGAGACCGTATTTCTGTTCATAGTTGCGTACAGCGGTCTGTTGGGCTTCTGTTGCACGGCTGTCACCGTAACTTTCGAGGACTTGCTGAAATGTAACCCCCTCGACAGCGGTTGTTACTTCTTCGGCAGATGTTACAGTCTTTGCCAACTTGTCGGCTATCCTGTTTAGAATTTGGTCGCTGACCCCCTCAAATTTGGCTTTCAGCGCATCAATAATTTTCTGTTTCATTCGAATATATTTCTGTTTCGCCGCAAATATACAAATACTCTACAAAACACGCAATAGTTACATAGTATTTTTTTCTTTTTTTCTGTGGATTTTGCTTGTGCGACAAAATCATTGCTAAAGATTTGTTGGTTTCAAGGAAATACTCTACCTTTGTACGCGGGGAGAACAGTGTGTAGTTTATAGAAATATC
>CAVHKB010000121.1:0-7939 GCA_963636305.1 Prevotella sp. P5-108 | reverse complement strand
GAATAGCGTTTTTAAGGTTTTTGTCGTACTCTTATCGCTCGCAAAGATAGCATATTTCTTCCGATTCCGCAATCAACTCACTCCGATTTTTCATTCTGCTTTTTTCTTGTAGGAAATACTTGTTTGTAGTAATGAAAAAAAATTGCTACCTTTGCCGAAAAGTAATATCATTATAAGCACAACAACATAATTTACACTATGCAAAAAAGTCCATTACAAATTGCACGCAGCACCTATCAACCCAAAGTACCTGCTGCGTTGTTGGGGGAAGGACATCTCGTAGAGGGTGCCCCCACTCAATCAGTTAGTGATAGAGAAGAAATCAAAAAGTTGTTCCCTAACACCTACGGTCTACCTACCTTGCATCTTGTTCCCGGAAAGCAACAAGAATACGCACCAATAGCAGTCGGCGTCATACTCTCTGGCGGACAGGCTCCTGGAGGACACAATGTAATCGCAGGACTGTATGATGGGCTGAAAAAATTAAACGCAAAAAACCGACTTTATGGCTTCTTGGGAGGTCCATCAGGACTGATAGAGCATAACTATATCGAGTTGACAGGCGATATTATCGACGACTATCGGAATACGGGAGGATTCGATATCATCGGCTCGGGTCGTACCAAGTTGGAAGAACCCTGGCAGTTCGATAAAGGCATCGAAATATGCAAGGAACTCGGCATTAGTGCCATTGTCATTATTGGCGGCGACGATTCCAACACCAACGCTTGTGTATTGGCAGAGTACTATCTGCAAAAGGGGTGTGGTATCCAGGTCATCGGATGTCCCAAAACAATAGATGGCGACTTGAAGAATAGCGAGATTGAAACATCTTTCGGCTTCGATACCGCTTGCAAGGTCTATTCTGAACTCATCGGTAATATACAAAGGGATGCCAATTCCGCAAAGAAGTATTGGCACTTCATCCGACTTATGGGACGCTCTGCAAGTCACATCGCTCTTGAATGTGCCCTGCAATCGCAACCGAACCTGTGCCTTATCTCCGAAGAAGTAGAGGCAAAGAACATGACGCTGAACGACATTGTTGACCAGATTGTCGCTGCTGTTGTCGACCGTGCTAATGCGGGGCTTAACTTTGGTACGGTGCTTATCCCAGAGGGACTTATAGAATTCATACCCGCAATGAAATGCTTGATACAAGAACTCAACGACCTGCTTGCTGCAAACGACGAGTTTCTCTCAATGGATACAGATGACGAGAAGCGTCAATATGTGAAAGGCAAACTCTCGCCCGCCAGTCGTGAGGTATATCGCGACCTACCGAAAGGCATTGCTCGGCAGTTAATGATGGACCGCGACCCTCATGGTAATGTGCAGGTATCACTGATAGAGACCGAAAAGATGTTGATAGAGATGGTAGCGAAAAAACTGGCTATAATGAAAGCAGAAGGCACCTACAAGGGTAAATTCTCCGCGCTACATCATTTCTTTGGCTATGAAGGAAGATGCGCTATACCGTCGAATTTCGATGCCGACTATTGCTATTCTCTCGGCATGACTGCTACTATGCTGATTGCAGAAGGAAAGACCGGCTATATGGCGTTGGTTAAGAATCTGACGGCTCCTGCTCAAGAGTGGCAGGCAGGAGGTGTACCCATCACTATGATGATGAATATGGAACGCAGAAACGGCAAACTAAAACCCGTAATACAAAAAGCATTGGTCGATCTAAACGGAAAGCCTTTCCTGTACTTCGCTGCACATCGTGCAGAGTGGGCTGATGCGAACATGAGTTATATCTACCCAGGTCCTATTCAGTACTACGGACCTTCCGAAGTCTGCAATCAACCGACACACACATTGCTCCTCGAGAAAGGAAAGTAACAGAACGAATATAACAGTTTCATAATACAAAAGGCGGCACGATGTACAACTGACAATCGTGCCGCCTTTGTCTTGCCTTTCCTGTCCGTATCTCTTGCAGTCCTCTGTGCTTCAAACTATCATCTCCGCCCGACCCTCACTGACAGAAGGGTCGAACCTCAATCGGGTCTGCTTGCAACCTCTCAGGTGCAGAAAAGGTCCGTCCGTCGTTTTATTCAGTAGGGATGTATTTGTTCACATTCTTGCAGCCTACTAAGCCGTAGAACAGAATATAAGCGGCGCAAACAAGTATAACAATATAACTCATCTGGAAATTACCAAATACATCCGCTAATCTGCCCTGCAAAGGTACAAGTATGCCCGCACCACAAACCATCGTCATAAATGCGCCCGACGCAATAGAGGTGTATTTGCCTAATCCCTCTACCGCAAGATTAAAGATGCCTCCCCACATGACGGAGGTACACAGTCCGATGAGAATCAATGGCAATATCGCTACAGGAACGAGGGCTGTTTTAACAGACAAGGTCTCCCAATCGATACCGAACATTTCGACCTGTATACTCGAAGGCAGGAACATTCCAAGCAACACCAATAGAAGTGCGGTGGCGGATACTACAATGATTTGAATACGACTGGACACTTTACCTCCAATCAACCCGCCAAGTAGGCGGCCTATAAGCATCAGCAACCAATAAACTGCGACAATCATTGCAGCGATGTTGGTATCAATTCCGAAGCCCGGAGCAGCCGCATTCGTTGCAGAGGTGAGATACTGTAGTATGTAGGTCGGTACTCCTATCTCTATACCCATATAGAGGAATATCGCCAATATACCCAAGTTAAAATGGCGGAACGAGAATGCCGAGTAGTGTTTGTCTGTCGGTGTGCTTGCTGAATGCTGCTCTGCTTCAAGTATCGGCTCTGGTATCTTGACGAGGAGTAGTACGACGAATGCAATAGCAAACACCAAGAGTGCAATCATAAGCGCAGGAGTAGCGTCCGACACTTTAGCCTTCGTCGCATCTGCAATAAGGCTCCCCATAAGAATGGTTACGAGTACTGCGGCGAGCGAATTACATACGCCGCCAAATTGCACGAGTTGGTTACCTCTGTTGCCGCCACCACCAAGCGTGTTGAGCATTGGGTTGACTACAGTATTAAGCATACACATACAAAAGCCCGCCGTGAAAGCACCTATCAAGTATACCCAGAAACTCTGAATAGATTGCCACCCCGACATATACTGTAAGAAAACACCGATGAACCCGACAGCAATAGCCATTAGGGCTGTTATACGGTAGCCAAATTTCTTGATTAACATACCTGCGGGGATACCCATAACGGCGTAGGCAATAAAGTTAGCCGCATTACCAAGTTGCGACGCGAAATTAGACATTGAGAAACTGTGTTTTACTATAACTGCCATAGGGTTACATAGATGGGTAACAAAGGCAATCATAAAGAAGAGTAGAAACATCACTACGATAGGAATGATGTTGGAATGATTTTGTTTATTCATTGTTGTATGTTGTTAAGTTATTAGATTGTATTCTTTATCGGTCAAGTAAGTTGTGTTGCAGGAACTCCCATTTTCGTTGGTACAGGTGTTGGTAGTTGTTCCTTTTACGCAGGAAGTGGTTATCGTCGGGGTATATTTGAAGTTCGAATTGTTTATTAGCCTTGACGAGAGCATCGATGTAGAGCCAAGTTTGCTGGCAGTGTACATTGTCGTCGGAGAGTCCATGCACGAGGAGTAGTTTCCCTTTCAATTGTTCTGCTTTGTTGAGTAGAGAACAGTCGTTGTATGCCTTTTCGTTGTTTTGTGGTCGCTGCATGAATCGTTCGGTGTAGGCAGAGTCGTAGAAGCGGAAATCAGTAACCGGGGCTACTGCAATGCCGCAACAAAATGGGGAGTCGGATTGTGACATGGATAAGATAGTCATATAGCCCCCAAAACTCCATCCCCAAATTCCTATTTTATCGGGACGAACATAGGGTAGGGATTGCATATAGCGGGCTACTGCGATCTGGTCTTGAGGTTCCATTGTGCCTATATGCATGTAGTATTGTTGCCGCCAGAGTCTTCCTCTGGCATCTGTTCCCCGTCCGTCGACGCATACAACGATGATGCCTTGTTCGGCGAGGAAGTATTCCCAATCGATTTTCCATCTATCGAACACCAATTGGGACGCCGGTCCTGAATACTGCATTTGCAGAACGGGGTACTGTTGTTCGGGGTTGAAGTCTTTAGGCAGTATCATCCACCCGTTGAGCAAGTCTCCCCGCTCGGTGGTAAATGAAAACAATTTCTTTTGTGGGAGGTTGAGAGAATCGAATCGGGTACGCAGTTCCTGGTTGTCAAGTAACAGCCGTATGCTTTTGCCTTGTTTGTCGCGAAGGGTATAGGTGTTGGGTTGCTGCAAGGAAGAGAAATCGTCGATAAAATATCGGTAGTCGGCAGCAAATTGTGCGTTGTGTGTACCGTCGGTCGGAGTGAGGCATTGCTTTTTTCCTTTTTTGAGGTTATAGGCATATATCTTGCGTTGCAGGGGTGTGTCAGCCAGTTGGCAGAAGAGTGTTTGGGTGTTCTCATCGTAGCCGTAGATGCGCATTATGTCCGCCTTATCGTCAGTGAGCAAGCGTAGTCGCTGTCCGGTAGGTGAATAGAGCCAAGCATGTTGCCAGTCGTCTGTTTCGTTCAATACGATGAATGTGCCGTCGGATAGGAATTGCCAGTTGTCGATGAGTTGGTAGTTTATATATCCCTGTTTGTATTCTTCGATATAGAATCGTTTGGCGATGGTGGATTTAGGGTTGGCGTAGAACATCTCCAACTTGTTTTGGTTGCGGTTGAGTCGGAATACCGCTAAGTTTGCATTGTCGATCCAACGGATACGGGGTATGTAGGCATCTTCCGTGTTTATTTGCATTGTTTTGAGCGATTTGTAGTAGGTATCGTACACGATGACCGAAACAGCGGAGTTGGTTTGTCCTGCTCTCGGGTATTTGAGGGAATGCTCTTGAGGATAGCCGCTGACAAGCATATCCTGCCATGTAAATTGCGGTACATCGGTTTCGTTGAAGCGTACAAATGCCAATTGTTTGCTATCGGGTGAGAAAGCCATGATGGATGTGGCAGTGAACTCTTCCTCATAGAGCCAGTCGGTAGTACCATTGATGATTTCTCCTTGTTTGCCGTCGGTAGTGACAGCGACCTCTGTTCCGAATGCCAATTTATGGATATAGAGGTTATTGTTGAAAGAGTAGGCAATATATTTGCTGTCGGGTGAGAACAATGGAGAGGATATGAGGCTGTCGGCAGCGATGTATGTGAGTTCGTGCCGTTCGATATTATAGAGATAGTATCGTGCTTTGAAGGAGCGTCGATAGAGTTGTTGTTTATCTTTATAGACCAATAGAAAACGCTCGTCGGGTGAGAGGAGGAAGCCTTGTACGGTGTCTAAGCGGAAAGGCTTTGTGTTATTGATGTCGAACAGAATGTCCTGCTGTTTGCCAGTACGGCTATTGTAGGAACATATTTTTCCGTCAGAGAGAGAGATGTATTGTTCGCTATTGTTCATAAATGTCAGTTCGGGCAGTGTATTGGGTCGGAAAGCACCCGAAGTGATGTCTGTCAGCAGATTGGCAGACAGAGCGAACGGAACAAGCAGGAGCAGAATAGACAGTTGGTGTTTCATAAGATTTATTTTACTATTAGTTTGTATGATTGATAGGGTGTTCGGAGTATATATATTCCTGCAGGCAGACTGCATAGTGCGATTTGCCCGGCAGTTGTTTGCATGACGGGTGTTCCTTGCAAGGTAAACAGTTGCAAGGAGAGTTGCAGGGGGTTCAGTATTTGTTGTTCCGTGATGATGACGCCGTCGGAAGGTGTGACCTTCGGGAGTGCTGTGCCGAAGGGATAGGAAGTGTAGAGCGGTGTTTTTTCTGCGGAAGCAGTATCGGGTGCTGCAAAGAGAATGCAGGCATAGACAGTGGATTGTTGCAGGAGGTTCGCGAAATAGACTTCGTCGATGTTTTCCATAAGAAATCCAGATGTAGCACGTAGTTCTCGATGCTGCTCGGCAGTATAGTCATGGTAGAAAACGAGCATATTCTCCTGTGCTTTGCGGTAGTTCCACATACGGTTGGGCGTTTTCGTTAATGCGGTAGTACTGGAGATGGGATATGCGACATAGGACTTTTCCTGCACATTGCAGATAGTAGCCATTGAGTCGGGCAGGAAGTTGATGTGATATACTGCGTTGGGTGTTATGCACGAGGCAGGCAGATAGTAGAGCGAGTCTTCGTTTTTGCACAGTGTGTCGAGGCATAGTGCACTGAGATGTCCTCTACTGTCGGGTTCTCCTATGGCGATGGCCCTAAACAGTTTATCGACGATGATGTAGTTGCCGGATTGCAGTGCAGTATCTTGCAGGAGGTATTGCCGTGTTATGGGTTTGGTGTCGGAATAGAGGGCGTAGAGTTCGGTGTCGGAGTAGGGATAGTAGCGTGTGTTTGCTTTGTAGAATGCAGGACAAGTGTCGGAATGTGCGTTGATGGGTTGTTCGAGCCATCCGATAAAGAACCAGTTAGTATCTGCGTTGGGACAGTCAGGCAACAGTATGCCTGCTCCTATATGGGTTTCTGTGCGTTCGGGTATGCTGCCATTGACGGCAGAAAACGATACTTTGCACGGAGCGAGGGGGACGGAATCGTATTCGATGGTGTAGGATGAGATGTACAGAGAGGATTGGAGGGCATCGATATTGATGGTGACTATTTGGTCGTCGGAGATGACGAGGGCGGGGTTAAAGCGGTGTTGTATGGGAACGAAAGCGGTTGTAAATTCGCCATACCATTCTTCGTCGGAGAAGTAATGGGGTTCGATAGCCCAAACACAGGAGTCGCCAATTGTCATTTCCAAAGTACCTGCGCCGCTTGATTTATTAGAGCGCATCATTAGTGTGACGGAGCGAATACGGGAGCCGCTGTAGCCATAGAGCGAGAGGGAGGTGTTGTTGTTTTCGGTCATTTGTCCCTTTTGCCCTGTATTGCCGGACTGCTGGTAGGCGGCATAGGCGCCGACGGGTTCTGTGCCGTCGGTTCGCAGTTCAGAGCGTGAAATAACGGTATAGACCACAGTTTCCGCCATGAGAGAAAGGGGGCAGAAAGCAAGCAAGAATATGGTTATCCATTGTTTCATTTCTGCAAAGATATTACTTTTCCGCTAACAAAGCAATGATTCGTTGTGGCGAAAGCATATAATTGGGGCGTGTGTAGATAAAAAACGGGAAATATTCGTCTTATTTTTCTTAAAGGACAGGGTCGTATGCACGGGATGAAAAAGACGGGTTTGCGGGTGTGCGAGGGGAAGTAATAATTAACAATTAATAATTAACAATTAATATACGCCGTATGGTATAGGCACGATGACCTTTCGTTGTTTGTTGGAAGAATGTTCTTCATTTCTTTTGCATGAACAAAAGAAACGAAGCAAAGAAAATTCATCGGCGTGTGTCGGGCGTTGCCAAAAATAATACTCACTCGTCCTGCGGCGGAGGCACAACTCGCTTCGCTCAAACAGTACCTCCGCTTTTCGCATTACTCGCTCGATTTTTGACGCACCGACCCAAAGCCGAAAGTGGATGAAAGAGGGCTGGATGGTCTGGGGATTCTGGATTTCTGGGGAATACATTCAATTAACAATTAATAATTAACAATTAATAGGCGCAGTATGGTGATTATTGGAAGAATGTTCTTCATTTCTTTTGCCTGAACAAAAGAAACGAAGCAAAGAAAATTCATCGGCGTGTGTCGGGCGTTGCCAAAAATAATACTCACTCGTCCTGCGGCGGAGGCACAACTCGCTTCGCTCAAACAGTACCTCCGCTTTTCGCATTACTCGCTCGATTTTTGACGCACCGACCCAAAGCCGAAAGTGGATGACAGAGGGCTGGAGGGTCTGGGGAGGCTGGATTTCTGGGGGATTGTTGGTTGGAGGGGAACATGTTGTTTGCCTGTTGAAAGAGAGTTGAGAGCCATAGCACGCTATGGCTCTACGGTTATTGAGAGCGAAGTTACAAACGAC
>CAVHKB010000120.1:0-7948 GCA_963636305.1 Prevotella sp. P5-108 | reverse complement strand
TTACGGAGGGTAGTTTTGTGCTGCACGGACCAAAAGAGCAATCTATGGGGTCTGTGAGATGTTACTATTATTTAGTAATTCCATTTGAAATTTCAATGATATTCGTATAAAAAGAGAAGGTAGTACAGTGCAGAGAGGGTACTATACAGATTGTTGAGGGTGTGTTTGCGGGAGAGATGTTACGGCGAGCGGGTTATGAGAAGGACGGGTCAGAGCCGCTGTACGCTAATCAGTTGGTCGTAGAGTGCGCCGAAGGGCCGATAATAGACATAGACAGTGTATTCGTTGTGGGTCTCGTAGTGGCTGCCTTCGATAGGCAGCGTGGTGGCTTTGTTCGATTTATAGGGCAGGAGCCAGTATTGGAAATCGTAGCCACCTTGTTTGAGGTAGCAACTGAGCGTGTAGCAATGGTGAGCGGGGTCGTATTGCATCTTGTTGGATTGTGAAAAGAGATTGAAGAACATATCTCCGCCGATATAGACCTCTCCGTTGAGGAAAGGTTGTGGTTGCGGCAGGAAGAAATGCACCCACATATAGTCGGCGTCCGTGTCGTCGTAATCGGTCTTTTCGGCATTGATAACGAATTGCCCGTTGGAGTCGTATTGCGCAGAGTAGGCAGCATCGGCGAGGTTCTCGGAAGGGAAGAGGAAGGCGTGATAGAAGTTGTGGTCGAATTCAATCTTGTCGACATTGTTGCCCATGTAATAAGTAGAGGCGATGTCAAAATAGCGATATTCGTTTCCTCCCTCGAAGATAAGGTCGCGTTGGTTGATAAATCTCAATCGTTTGGCTTCGACATAGGTGGGTTTGGGGTTGAAGACAAGGTTGTCCCATCGGTTGTTTTGCTGCACGACAAGCAGAAAATCAGAAGTTTGAGTCCAGGTGATATTGTCGGTGTAAAGATCGATGTCGAGTTGCTGATAACGCCCATAGAGTTCGATATTGGTATTGCCCCGCAGTTCGGTAGATGTATGTATTTGAGGGTCAACAATGGCGAAGCAAGCGGTTGCGATGATGTTCTGAGGGTCGTTGTCTTCGTAGATGATGATGGCATAATTGCCTGATAGTTTGGGCTTCATGTCGTCGTTGGGGAACTCTAACTGGTAATGCGTATAGAGTTGTTGTGTGTTGACAGATGTCTGGTAGTCGGTAATGTCGAGGGAGGTGAACCCTTGCAGATAGTCGGTGGAGGATAAGGAAGAGGGCGTCCAATCGGCGTTGAGATGGAGTAGGGTGTAGGTGTACTGGTGTAGGTTGTGTGAGAGTTGGTCGAAGGAAATCTCAAGAACCTCTTCTGAATTGAGTTGTAGTATGGGTCGTTCGAGGGTTGACGCATCTTTGAAGCGGATACGGAGTGAGGCAATATCCTGTTTGCAGGTCTGTGTGCGGTAGGTCGTAGTATTTTCCTTTGCCCAAGCGAGGAGGGAGGAAGTCAGGAAAAAGAGCAGCAGAAGTAGTTTTTGCAATTGTTTCATCGTTATTGCGCAAGTTTAGGTTAAAAAAAGCGTCTTGATTGTTTGTAGTAAATGAAAATAGTGTTACCTTTGCAGTCGCTTAAATGAAGTTGTCTGCTTTGTTTATGTAGTTGCCACTGTGGCTCAGTTGGTAGAGCAACGCATTCGTAATGCGTGGGTCGGCGGTTCGAGTCCGCCCAGTGGCTCAAGAGGAATGGATTGTAGTGGTTTTTTTGATTAGGTTGAACCGATACGATAAGAGATGAGTATCGGTTCTTTATTTATGTTCTATTTATCGAGTATGTTTCCGAGCAGTGAGGCGACAAACTCTTCTTTTTGAAAGAGTTGCAAATCGGTCATACGCTCTCCTAATCCGATATACTTAACGGGTATTTTGAACTGGTCGGAGATCCCGATGACGACACCACCTTTAGCCGTTCCGTCTAATTTGGTGATAGCCAACGAGGTTACTTGTGTAGCCTGTGTGAATTGTTTTGCCTGTTCAAAAGCATTCTGCCCGGTACTACCGTCCAAGACAAGCATTACCTCGTGGGGTGCATCGGGTACTACTTTCTGCATGACATTCTTTATTTTGGTCAATTCGTTCATAAGGTTGACCTTATTGTGCAGTCGTCCAGCCGTATCGATGAGAACAACATCGGCATTGTTGGCTTGTGCGGACTGCAAAGTATCGTATGCAACAGAAGCAGGGTCACTGCCCATACTCTGTTTGATAACTGGTACACCGATGCGTTCACCCCAGATGGAAAGTTGTTCGACGGCAGCGGCACGAAAGGTGTCGGCAGCACCCAAGAAGACCTTTTTCCCTGCGTTCTTGTATTGGTAAGCCAACTTGCCGATGGTGGTAGTTTTTCCCACGCCATTTACTCCGACGACCATAATGACATAGGGTTTGCAGGGTAGTGGTGAGGAAAAATCGAGCGTGTTATCGTTATTGTTCTCTTGCAAAAGTGCCGTAATCTCTTCTTGGAGTATTCTGTTGAGTTCGTTGGTACCAACATACTTGTCTTTAGCCACTCTCTTTTGTATTCGTTCGATAATACGCAGGGTAGTGTCGACGCCTACATCGGAGGTTACAAGAACTTCTTCCAGGTTATCGAGGACATCGTCGTCCACAGTGGATTTGCCAACGATAGAGCGTGACAGTTTTTGCAGAACGGATTCTTTGGTCTTGGCTAATCCATTGTCAAGCGTTTGTTTCTTTTCTTTAGAGAATATGGAGAATAATCCCATTGCGGTGGTATTTATATGTTAATTTCTTGTTGTGTTCTGTCCAATGGATGGCTTCATATCGTGCAAGGGTATGAGCAAGGTATTGTAGAGATAGTCGTCGTCTGCGGCATAGATACGGATAAAACTGTCCCCTTTCTTCGCAAGGTCGGTAGGCAGGGTAAGAACATACTCCTCTGCAGTTTGCTTTAGGTCAGGAAGTTGTATGAGGATATTCTGCCACAGGATTGTGAAATGCGGGTTCTGAGGTTCTTCTTCGAAAGTAAATGAGATGGTATGTTCGGTGCAGCCATTGAGGACCAGGCCGTTCTTTTGTGGCAAGTCGGGCAATGCGACGATGCTGAGGAAATCCTTGTAGTCTTTACCCAGGGTAAAGGTCGGTACATAGTTTCCGTCGTCTTTCATCAGTATTAAATCGGCCTCTTTGTCTATGTCGCACATTTCCCATATATCGAAGTATGCAATGTCCCAGTCTTTGGAAGAGAGGGTAGGTAGATAGTCTGCTAAAAAGATATGCGTAGAGTCGCCTGTCAGATGGATAGGCTGTATGGGGTCGGACACCATAACCTTCTGCAAGGTTGTGAGAGAGTCCGAACTCTTGTTGCACGCACAAAGGCATAGCAAAAGGGGGAGATAGAGGATATATTTGATATTCATGTGTAGATGTTGTTATTCTGCGTTATTGTACAGAGTCATTCTGTAGGGCTTCGATGGCAGAAGAATCCGAATTGGTTGCGATTTCCTGTGTTGTTACTTCCTCATAGGAAATGACAAACTCTACACGCCGATTAAGTTTGCGTCCGTTGGCTGTAGCATTGCTCTCAATAGGCTTTGTGTCGCCATATCCTTTTGAGGTTAGCCTGTTTTGCTCAACGCCTGCATTCACTAAGTAGTCTTTGACGGCAGCCGCACGATGTTCCGAGAGAGCCTGATTAGACTTGGAATCACCGACATTGTCAGTATGTCCCTGAATCTCTACTTGATACTCCGGATTATCAATAAAGGTTTGTGCTATCTGGTCCAACAGAGGATAAGAAGCCTTTTTGATGTTGGCCTTACCTGTTTCGAACTGGATACCCTGCATTGCCTTTTTCAGTAGGCTACGGATTTCTTTCTTAATGATAGGGCAACCGTTATTCTGTTTGGAGCCTGCCACAGTTGGACACTTGTCGCAATAGTCAGGAACACCATCTTCGTCGGTATCATCAACGCAGCCTTGTGCATTCACATGCGCTCGCTCTTCTACTTTGGTATCATTGCATTGGTCAAGATAATCGGGAACCCCGTCTTCATCTGTGTCAAGAGGACAGCCAGTCTTGCTAAGGAATCCGATTGCCTCTTTGGGAGTGTTGGGACACTCATCTAAATAGTCTAGAACACCGTCATTGTCTGTGTCTAATAGGCAACCTTTCTCATCTACATAACCATTCGCAGCAGAAGGCGTTTCTGGACACTCATCAAGATAATCCGGCACGCCATCTCCGTCAGTGTCAAGCGGACACCCATTCTCATCTACCATACCATAAGAGGCTTCCGGTGTATGTGGGCATAAGTCTCTATAATCAGGCACTCCGTCACCATCAGTATCAATCGGACATCCCTTCTCGTCAACCAATCCGAATGCCTCTGTAGGTGTATTCTGACACTCGTCAAGATAGTCGGGTACACCATCACCATCCGTATCAATAGGACAACCATATTTATCCACACTCACGCGCTTTGGAGTATTCGGGCATAAGTCAAACCTGTCAAGGACACCATCTTTGTCTTTGTCTTGTTTGTGACCGATAACAATATTGATGCCCGCTGCAATGTTTACACCTTGTGTCTTGTAAGGAATAGGTATATCTAACATACTTCCATCTGGTCGCTCTTTACTGTAATGAGCATAATAGCACGGCACATAATCAGCAACAAGAGTAAGACCTATCCCCTCGTATGTAACTATACCTAAGGCTGCACCGATATTGCTTCCTCGTCCGTCGATAATCGAATACGACGCCGCCAACTGTAGCCAATGGAATGGACGGAATGCCGCACCAAATGTAACCTCCTCGTATATCTTTTGAGGAGTAAATTTAGTACTGGAATAGATGCCTACGCCTATCCTGTTATCCCAGAAGTTTGCATCAATGCCCACATTCAGACGAGGCGACAACATCTTCGTGAAACCGTCTGTTGCACTTTCTGTTGTCAATGCGGTCTTATAGACATTCTCAATGCGTGCCGAAACGGTATCCATCAACTGCTCCGAATTGAAGTTTCCCTCATCATCCACATAATCCCCATACACTATCTCGCCTGCACCGTCGTAGGTCCCGTTTACTGCATAGTTATACTTTTTACCCTTCTGCCAACGGATTACGCCTAAATCTGTCACCGATGCCGTTATCTGAACCATCTCATGAGGCTTGTAGGTTATACCAAAGTCCAATGCCCCGCCCAAACCTTGAGGTTTAAGAAACGATAGCAAATCGATATTCGGTGAATAATTCCCCAATGTATCTGCATCAATACTCGACGGCAAGTCCAATGGAGCCGCCACTAAAATAGCACCCTTCCCCGATACATTCCACGACTCGGAAGAGGCGTTCAACGCAAGAGATTCGTTCTTCATTCCTACATGAGCCGTTCCATACAGAAACTTCAACTTTCCGCCTATGCTCCATTTCTCGTTCAACTGATGAGAATAGCCCAATCCCAATTCGGTATAAACCGATAAATCAATGCCTAACTTTGTCATGTCGAAAGTATTCATGCCGCCGTTCAAGTCCTTCATGCCTCCTCCCAACGCAAAATCAAACAGACCCCTCGGAAGAGCCGTATTGCCGTCTATTCGCTCATTCAATGTGAAATGAAAGTATCCTGCATCCTTCACCCGAAAACCAAACGACAGAAGGTTTATCTGCGCTTCAGCACGAACACCCAAACCGTTGCTCAACCTGTTCATTATGCTTGTCTGGTCGGCTTCGGGGTTCAAAAACCACATCGTCTTACCGTCTTGCTTGAATATAATATCACTCATCATAAGAGATGAATTGCCCCCGTAGGCAGATATGTAACCTATCGCAGGAAAACTCACATACACCTTGCTGATGGGCTGCAACGCAGGATTAAGGTAGTGCCGCATAGGACTGTTCTCCAAAAAGTACAAGGTGCTTGGATGTTGAGCCTGCGTCCCGACAAAGGTGAATACACCTGCTATTACCAATGCAATTTTATGTAGCCTGTTGTGTCTCATTGTTCTTTCTCTTTAGGGTTGTTATTCCTTGTTGTTATCAAAGTCCAAGTTCAGCAATGCTTTCACATCTGCTGCTATGCCCACTTTCAATCGCAATTCCGAACGGTCTAACAAGCGTACGCTGACCGTGTTCTCGCCTAAGAATAATTCATAAACAATATACGAAAGCGATTCCAACTTCTTATACTCTTCCTGGTCTATCCGTATCACCACATTGGTCTTGCCAGGCTCCAACACTACTCGGTTCTCTACTTTCGTAGGACCGGCAATCTTCACCGTGTCACTCCCGTCCTCCAACAAACCATTGAAGTGTATCTCCTCGCCATTCTCATCAAAGAAACGGAAGGTCGCTTTGATATTAAAGGGTATGTAGTTCGTCGCCATCAATACCAACTTCAGTTCATTGATGTGCAGACTATCTACCACTTCCGAATTTTGGACAATCGAATCAATCGACTGCGAACCTATATTGATGTCCTTCAGCGTGTCAGAGTAGGCTATTTCCACGCCCGGATTGAATACGAACGGCAAATGGGCAATGGCCTCTATCTCTACTTCTGTGTTCTGTGTCAAACGGTGTTGCTTTAGTTTCGACGAATAACTCTGATTGATAAATACTTCAAACTGATACCCTATCAAGTCGGGGCGTATGTCGAACAACTTGTCAATCCTACCGTTCGACTCCGTGTAATCCAATACCCATGTGTTCGTCACCGTCGCGTCTAAAGGATCATTGATCGGGTCTATGTACAACGGAAAAGCCCATATATAATTCCTGTTCCCGTTGAATGTCGCAAACTCGGTCTTGCCGTCCTTTTGCGATGACACGAAGAAGTAGTCCAAGTTCATCTCCAATGGACAAGCGAGAGATTGTTTCACATGTATGGTTATTCGAGGCTCTGCCAATCGGAGGTTAAACCTGTCTATCAGATCCCAACCCTCCATATCTTTCGATAAATCTATGGTATCGGTGTCTAACATCAAGTTACTCGGCTTGAACATACCCCATATCGCATTGTAATCAAGGAACTGCACCTTGAAGTCGTAGTTGATAGCAGATGTGGCACTGATAGGTATGTTCCTCTCGGGCTGTATAGTGAAACGGAATGTGAAATCCAATGTATTCAGCACATTCGTATTGCTCGGCTCCTGTGTCTTGTCTTTCATCAGATTGATAGTGAACTCATCTATCAGTATATGAATACTGTCATTGTAGCCTTTGCCCGTCAAGGGTATATCCACTACCTTGCCAGCCCTGCGGTAAATGTTGTCACTCAAGATAATCTCAAGTTTCTTGATAGAAGAGTAGGGCAAGTCAAGGTCTGTTACCGACATTAAGGTCGAGAAACGGGCTTCGTGTATGTAAATACTGTCTATCCTCTCGTCATCTAACGAGGTGTTCATATCCGTTAACTCCATACTCAGAGGGAAGTCAAGCACCACCTCTTGTCCTGCGGGTATGGCAAATCCTACCAATGCAGGCTGAACGTCACCTATCACAAACTGCTTGTTCACATTACTGATATAATTGGCCATATCCATTGTGTGAAAATCACGCTTGATACCAAAGGTGTCTTCGAAATAAAGTAGTCCCTCCTCATCTACGCTGACGAGGTCTTTCAGGTCACCCTTCAAAAGGTCGTTGATTGTCACTGACACCTCACCAACTGGCAACGCCAAACCCAATTGCACTTGGGCAGATGGGTCAATGTCATTCAAATCTACATCTGCACGGCAACTCGGCAACGAAAGTAGCATACCAAGTGCTGAAATACAGATAAATGTACGGATTGTAAAAGGTCTTTTTCTCATAAGTCCGAATAGATGTTATGGGGTCAATTTTAACCCTACAAAGGTATAAATAGTTTTCAATATATGCAAATCCCTATTCCAATTTCTTTTGTAATAACAACCCTTCCCACACCACGCCCATTATCCCTTTCATACCCGTCGTAACCTCCATACAATCACATCCTTAACCCATTCAGACATACCCCATACC
>CAVHKB010000119.1:0-8021 GCA_963636305.1 Prevotella sp. P5-108 | reverse complement strand
AACGAAGTTACTTAAGATGGGCAGGGATAGGGGCGGGATGGGAGGGAGATGGGACGGATATGGGAGGGGGTGGGATTAGGGTTGGTAGTGTTTCTGGCCGTTGAAGAAGACCCAGCCGCAGTAGGAGTCGTCGACTGGCATACCGAGTATGTTGTAGCGTTGCAGTTGGTTGTCGGTTGATTGGACTTCGAACAGTGCAGTAGAGGTATCGGAATAGGTGACGCGTACTGCATAGATATTGATTCCACTGTTCGCCGAATAGAGGCGGATGGTGGTGGCATTGCCCGTGTAGTGGTAGGTCTGTCGGGATATATCGGTCAGGGCAGGGACGGCTGCTGCGACATTATCGAAAGAGCCAGCGGAGATATTGAGTGTTCGTTCGTCGGCGGAACTGCTGGAGATGAGATAGATATCGATGGTGCAATCGCCTTTGACCGAGAAGAAGAGTTGTCGGTAGTCGGCATTGCCCGTGCCGGACAGTTTGAGGCAATGGGTGAAGGAGATATTGTCGAGGTCCTTGGTACTTGCTTTCACTTCCATTGTCTTCTCGGAGGTAGCCAGCAGGTGCAGTTTGCGTACGACGGTCTCTGCGGCGACCGTACCCAAGCCATTGAGGTCGGAGTCGGAGAAGTTCCAGAAGGTGCTGACGGTGACAGTATCGGCAGTGGAGGGTTCGTCGGGTTCGGGCTCGACAGGGTCAGGGTCGACAGGGTCGGGGGTTACACTTCCGCCGTCGCACGAAGAGGAGATGGCGCCTGCAGAGGTGACAGTGAGTGTGGCACCTGCACCACAGGAGGTGTTGGTGACAGCGGACACGGCATCGGCGGCAGAGAGGGGCGTGAAGGCATAGGACGGTGTGCGTACGGTACGGTCGGTGACATTGGAGGGTACGCCTTGCGAAGCGGAACAGTCGATGAACTTGGCACCGTTGGTACCATTGTAGTTCTGGTAGAATATCTTTGCCGTTTTAGGTGCGCCGTCGAAAGCACAGGCAGAGAAGAGGCAGTCGGCGTTCTCGGGACCGACATAGTAGTGTGCTACGGAGGAGTTCCAATAGCAGTTGAGGAAATGGAGGGAGGCGTTGCGGCATCGTGTCATACGCTCGACGCAGCCTTCGTCCCAGAAGCAGTACGCCCATGTCATGTTGTAGGTACCGTCGGAGGGTTTGTCGCTGCTGCTGGAGCCTATGAGGTTGGAGAAGCGGTGGTCGTCGGTTCCACCAGAGCCGCCTGCTTTAGGGGACTTGAGATAGCGGAAGCGGCACCAGGAGACGGTGATGTTGTCGGTTTTGCCGCGATTGTCGAAGTTGCCGTCGCAACCGTCTTGGAAGTCGCAATGGTCGACCCAGCCATTGGTTACGCCGTCGAAACAGAGATTGTCGTAACCATCGCAGTCGTAGGCACCTGGACCTACGAACGTTAGATTGCGCAGGATAAGGTTGGAGGAGCCTTCTTGGAAATAGAGGATACCGGAGTTGCTCTTGTTCTGTTGGGTAGAGGTCAGTTTGACCCCTGGCAGGGCGAGCAAGGTCTTGTTGACGGCTTTCAGTTTGAGGCAGGAAGTGAAAGTAAGGTCGCGTGTGATGATGATGACCTTGCTGCCTGAAGCGGTGAGAGCATCTTCGAGTCCGCTGACGGAAGTGACCAAAGTGGGTGTGGCAGTGCCACCTCCTGTGGCTTGTTGTCCATAGCCAAAGGCAGCGTCGTTGCAGTAGGTTTGTGCGAAAGAGAATGCACTGCACAAGGAGAGCAGCAGGGTGATGTAAAGGTGTTTCATTGTTAGGAGATATATGATTGTACGGAGGCAAAGGTAGGGTAAGAGGACGAGGGCAGTGTGCAGATTGTGACAGAATATGGGGACTTTTTCATGGAGGAGGCGTGTTGAAAAATATGTTGTAAAACATAGTTTGGTATCTTGTTTAAGAGAAAATAAAATCCTAACTTGCGCCCTTGTTTCGGGGAAAGAAGAACGGGAGGAGAACGGGAGGTGGACGATAGGACGGGGAAAGGCTACAGCAAGGACCTATAGAAAGACTATAGATATAACTAATTACTTTAAACAAACAAATACTTATGAAGACTTATCAAGCAAACGAGATTAAGAACATCTCTCTGATGGGTGGGAGTGGCTCTGGTAAAACCACTCTCATGGAGGCGATGCTCTTTGAGAGTGGTGTAATCAAACGACGCGGAACGATAGAAGCGCAGAATACAGTAAGCGACTATTTCCCAGTGGAAAAGGAGTACGGTTATTCCGTATTTTCCACAGTATGCAACATCGAATTTGCGGGGAAGAAGTTGAACATTATAGATTGTCCTGGTTCAGATGATTTCATAGGGGGTGTGGTTACTTCGCTGAATGTGACAGATACGGCGGTGATTGTATTGTCGGCGAACGACGGAGTGGAAGTGGGAACACAGAACCATTTCCGTTATACGGAGAAGTACAAGAAGCCTGTAGCCTTTGTTATCAACAAGTTAGACCACGAGAATGCGAATTATGAGCAGGCGGTGGAGCAGTTGCGTGAATCGTTTGGCAACAAGGTGGTTGTGATACAATATCCGATGTCGGTAGGAGCAGGGTTTAACGCCGTAGTGGATGTGCTGGCGATGAAGATGTATCAGTGGAAGCCAGAGGGCGGAGAGCCTGCGTTGTTGCCTATTCCTGCGTCGGAAGAAGAGAAGGTTGCCGAATTGCGTAACACTTTGTTTGAGATGGCTGCCGAAGCCGATGAGACGCTGATGGAGAAGTTCTTCGAGAGCGAGTCGTTGTCGGAAGAAGAGGTTCGTGACGGTTTGCGCAAGGTTTTTGCGGAGCGCAGTATGTTCCCTGTGCTGTGTGCGAGCGGACTGAAAGATATGGGTGTAAGAAAGTTTATGGAGTTTGTAGGGAGCATTGCGCCGAGTGTGTCGGAGGCTCCTTGTCCATCGACTTTAGACGGTAGGGAGGTTGCTTGTGATGCAAAGGGGCAGACTTCGTTATTCATATTCAAGACCTCTGTAGAGCCACATATCGGCGAAGTAAATTACTTCAAAGTGATGTCGGGGACGGTACATCCGTCGGACGACCTGCAGAACATCGACAGAGGTTCGAAAGAGCGTATCTCACAGTTGTACACCGTAGCCGGTTCGATGCGTAATCCTATAGAGGAAGTATGTGCGGGCGATATTGCAGCGACGGTCAAACTAAAAGATTCGCGCACAGGCAATACGCTCAATGCAAAAGATTGCGACTACCATTTTGGCAGCATTAAGTATCCTGACCCGAAATATCGCCGTGCGATTCGTCCAGTGACGGAGAGCGATGCGGAGAAGTTATCGTCGCTATTGACCCGTATGCACGAGGAGGATCCTACATGGGTGATAGAGCAATCGAAAGAATTGCGTCAGACGATAGTACACGGACAAGGGGAGTTTCATCTGCGTACCTTGAAATGGAGGTTGGAGAATAATGATAAGATGATGATAGTGTACGACGAGCCAAAGATTCCTTATAGAGAGACTATCACGAAATCGGCGCGTGCGGATTATCGTCATAAGAAGCAATCAGGCGGTTCCGGACAGTTTGGTGAGGTACATCTTATTGTGGAGCCATACGAAGAGGGCGTTCCTGTGAAAGACGTGTATAAGTTTGGCGGGCAAGAATATCGCATCAGTGTTCGTGACACGCAGGATATACCCTTGGAATGGGGAGGCAAGTTGCAACTGATTAACTCGATAGTAGGAGGTGCGATTGATGCGCGTTTTATTCCTGCCATACTGAAGGGTATTATGGACAGAATAGAGCAAGGTCCTTTGACCGGTTCTTATGCACGCGATGTCCGTGTTATTGTTTACGACGGAAAGATGCACCCGGTTGACAGCAATGAGATTTCTTTCCGCTTGGCAGGTAGAAATGCTTTTGCAGAAGCCTTCCGCAACGCAGGACCGAAGATATTGGAGCCTATCTATGATGTAGATATATTCGTTCCGTCAGATAAGATGGGCGATGTAATGAGTGATTTACAAGGTAGGCGCGGCATGATTATGGGTATGCATTCAGAGAAAGGCTTTGAACATTTGACTGCGCAAGTGCCATTGAAAGAGATGTCAACCTACTCTACTACCCTATCGTCGCTGACAGGCGGAAGAGCCAGTTTCTCGATGAAGTTCAACAGTTATCAGTTGGTTCCTGCTGATGTACAGGATAAGTTGTTGAAGGAATACAGTGAGAGTCAGAAAGAAGATGAATAGTTTGTTTCATCGTCTGACAGATGACAGAAAGAAGAGGGATACACGAGTGTGTATCCCTCTTCTTTTATTGGTGACGGGTGTTCCGCACTATTTGGGATGACCGTTGTTTTTTGCTTTTTTCTGCTGCCATACGCCGTTGTGGTTTGCTTTCTGCGGCATTGCAGGGCGTTGCTGAGCAAGCGGGTGCGAGAAGAGTTCGTCGAACTGTGGAAAGTCGCAGTTGAGTTGTCCGTTTGACATTCGAACAAGGTCGGCTTTGACATGTTCTTTGGTTACGATGTCGTTGTTCCAGAGATAGTAGTTGAAGCGTATGCGTGTTGCTATGAAAAGTATGATCTGTTGCTGTATCTGCTCGTCGGTTTGAAGGACTGCCTGGTGTATCATCTCTTCCAATATACGGCCGTAGTAACGACAATTGACCTTTCCTGTTGTGTTGTAGGGCAGTTGCTCGGGGGTATAACGCATAGCGTTTCTGTTGGGTTCTGCATAGGGAGAATCGATATCCAAGCGAAAGTCGGACATGATAGCCAGATGGTCGTACATTTTATGTTTCGACTCTTCGTTGCGCAAGTAAGGAAAGAGGTTGACCATAGTTTGCATAATGGCTTTTACGCAGCGTGTTCTTTCTTCTTTGTCCTCGATAGTGAGGGCGTACTCTACCATATTCTGCACATTTCGTCCGTACTCAGGCATAATAAGGCGTGAGCGTTGTGTGTTAGCAGAAGTCATGAGTGTTGAATTAACTATTAATGATTAAGAATTGATATACGGTACAACAACGGGCGCGTTAAGCGCGACCCAGCGGATTGGGCTGAGCGTTGATGCTGGTAATTGGATTGACCGAAGCGACAGGACAGGTTGGTGTATCAGCGTTGTTTGATAAGATAAATCATTGTGGGATAGTGGTCGGAGTATCCATCGAGCCACACCCCTGCTTTGTGTGTTCTTTTAGGTGCTCCCTTGTCTTTTCCTTCTTGTATTGTGAGAAAATCTTTGTTGAATATCTGCGGCTTGTAGAAAGACAGTTCTTTTGCAGGGTCGGCGTTCAAGAGAGGTTCGGAGATGATTATCTGGTCGAACAAGTTCCAAGTGCCGTTGTAGTAGAGTGTGCCTATGCCTCTATCGAGGAGTTGCCACATTGTGTTGTAGAGTCCTTGTTCTGTTACTTCTTCACGGGTTCGCTTTGCTCCGAGTATTTCTGCACATGGTATGTTGAAAGGGTCGTCGTTGAGGTCACCCATGATAATGATTTTTGCTTTCGGCTCTTTGAGATAGATAGAGTCGACTATTTGTTTGGTCAGAGCAGCAGCCGCAGCCCGTTTAGGTCGCGAAGCCACTTCGCCTCCGTATCTACTGGGCCAGTGATTTACGATAATATGTATTTTTTCGCCCATCTCTTTGAGATAGCCCGAGACAAGCAGTTGGTCGCGTGTACGGAAATCGGGGTCATCTTCCATTATTAGCCGATAGGAGGCTGTGTTTGTAACCATGAACAGATTGGGGTTGTAGAAAAGACCTACATCGACGCCTCTTCGGTCGGGGCTGTCGTAATGCACGATGCTCATTTTGCGGTTGCCCCATACAGGGTCGGCTGCAACATCTTCCATTACGCCACGGTTTTCTATTTCGCTGACACCGATGACGGCTGCTCCTCGTGGGTCGATATCTTTGCCTATCTCTGAGAGTGCATACGCCATATTGTGTACTTTGTGTGTATATTTGAGCGAGGTCCAATGCATGCCCCCTTCTGGAAGATACTCTTCGTCGTTGACGAGGGGATCGTTGATAGTGTCGAACAGATTTTCCAAGTTATAGAAAGCGATGCAACTGACGCGGTAGTCGGCTGCTGCGTTATTGATGGATTTCTGGGGTTTCTTTGCATACGCCATGCTGGTAAGCAGCACGAACAGTAGTAGAAGAACAGATGTTTTTTTCATGGAGGGAGTGTTATTTATGTGAGTAAGACCTATGATTATAGTTTTTATTCCAATAGTGCCGCAAAAATACACTTATTTTTTTGGTTATGCAAATAAAATCGCTACCTTTGCAGCAGAAGAATGAATTAACAACACATAACAGAGAAACGACAATGTCTTCAGTAAACAAAGTTATTCTAATCGGGAACGCAGGTCAAGACCCTGATGTCCGTTATTTAGACAGGGGAGTAGCGATAGCGAATTTTCCTCTTGCCACAACAGAACGCGGTTATACTATGCAGAACGGCACCCAAGTACCAGACCGTACAGAATGGCACAACATCGTATTATGGCGCAATATGGCAGAGTGGGCCGAGAAGAGTTTGAAGAAGGGGATGAAGGTGTATGTGGAAGGTCATTTGCAGACCCGTATGTGGGAGAAGGACGGTGTAAAGCGTAATAAGACAGAGATTATCGCAGAGAATATTATGATACTTCATCGTCCCGAGCGTTCACAGAATGTGGTAGCCGACACGGTAGAGTCCGCAGCAGAGGAGGCAGGTCCCAGTTCGGAGAATGCAGAAGAGAACGATTTTCTGCTCTAAAGATACAAAGACATCATAGTAGATTGAGACATTATAGAATTTCTATGATGTCTTTGTTTATGTGTCTTGCGAGGGTGGTCTGGTGTTTATTTCCAGATGATTATTCCTTCGCGCAGTAACGGTTTGAGGTCGTCGGCAGCAACAAAGATGTCGGTTTCTCCGTAGGCATAGGGTGCGATGTCGTAAGGATTGTAGTGCCACGATATGCCGTTGTTCTGTACAGCGAAATTGTTGTTGGGTATGATGTTGTCTTGTTGGTAGTCGGAGTTAAGTAGGTCGGACTCGGAATTGAGTTGTTCGTTTTGCTGGACGAGGTTACGACGCAGGAGTGCTGTGAGTTGCTCATAGTATCCGTCGATGAAGAGTATATCTTCGTTGAGCAGTGTTGCAGTGTTGAGGTCGTAGTTATAGAAGAAGCGTGTTCCGATGCCGTGTGCGCCGCCCATGTAAACATATTGTTCGATGCCGTAAGAAAGGATATTCCCTACCCTTTCGATGACCCGTGCGGAGATGTAGTTTTCTTCGCAGAAGGTATAGCGAATGTCGATTTCTTCGTCGCTTGAATCGGCTGTATCGTCGGTTTCGTTTGCGTCGGACATATCCAAGTTCTCCTTGTTCATTTCGAGGTATTCAGCCTGGTTCATGCGTATATATGCCCACATGGCTTCTTCAGGTTCCATGCAGGCGAAACGCTTGCCATAGAGTTGCTGCAAGATGTTCTGCTGAATGGGAAGCAGGAGGCTGTCGATAGGCAGTTTGGTAGGCAGTTCCATATCAATCTCAACGACCATGCTGTCTAACTTATCCTCGTTGGGATAGATGACTTCGGAAGCAGTGTATTGCGTTGTTTCCATTGTTGTTTTCTTTTGGCAGCAGCACAACAGTCCGACCAATGTGAGGAGGAATAATAGTTTTTTCATACGCAGATGGTTTTGATTTGACAAAGGTAATGCAAGTTTTTAATATGCACAATATGTGCGGTGAATTTTGAGGGGAGGGGGCGATGAACAATTAAGAATTAACAATTAATAATTAACATGCAGAGTATGGTCGAATGGCAATGTGTAGTTTGAGGGGGACATAGGGTTTGTCTTTTGAAGGGGAGTTGAGAGCCATAGCACGCTATGGCTCTACAGTGGGCATAAACGAAGTTACAGACGACGGGCAAAGGACGGGCAAAGGACGGACAAATAATGAACAAATAACAATCAAATAATAGCCAAATAACATTGATACATTGATGGGGTTACAAAGTTTTGAGGGGAACA
>CAVHKB010000118.1:0-8078 GCA_963636305.1 Prevotella sp. P5-108 | reverse complement strand
AGGATTAATAGGCATTGTATGGTGTGGGGAGAGCCATAGCACGCTATGGCTCTACGGTTGGCATAAACGAAGATACAGACGACGGACATAGGTGCAATCGGGAGTTGACAGTTAATAATTAGCAGACGGGTAATATACGGAGTAGGGAGGAGGGGTAGTGGGAGTTGTGAGCAGAGGGTGGGCAGAGTATGAGCGGAAGGTGGGCAGGGTGTGGGTGGGGAAGTGGGGAGGTGTATATTTGTTGATTTGTGAAATTATGTCTATCTTTGCCCAATAAAACTCTTGCGCTATGGATTTCAAGACATATTGGAAAAGTGGGAACATCCCTTTTGTTATCAAGAACCTATTGTTGGCATTGTTGATAGGACTTGTTCTGCTGGCAGGTATCTATTTCTGGTTGAAGCACTATACCCGTCACGGCGAGGAACTGCAAGTCCCCAATGTCTGCGGGATGTATATAGAAGAGGCGCAGGTGACCCTGCAGTCGGTGGGATTGGTGCTGCAGGTGATAGACTCCACCTACTCGAACAAAGTGCCGTTGGGTACGATTGTGGAGCAGAATCCTTCGGAGAACTCATCTGTGAAGAAGGGTCGTGCGGTTTATGTGATTGCGAATGCCCGTACGAAACGACAGGTGCCTGTGCCTGACTTGCGCGATGTGTCTTGCCGTCAGGCAGAGACGACCTTGCGAGCGTTAGGGTTGAAGGTAAGTCAGGTTGTTTACGAAGCCTCCGAGTACAAAGATTTGGTGTTGGACATTCGTCGCAACGGTGTTTCGGTGAACAGTGGAACACGACTGCCTGAGGGTGATTCGGTGGTGCTTGTGGTAGGCAGAGGGAGAGGGAACACGACGGTAGCCGTGCCTGACCTTGCGGGGAAGACTCTTTCGGATGCACGGGAGGACCTGTTGGGTATTCATCTGATTGTTGGTGCGACGGTATGTGACACTCCTCAAGAAGAGGGGAAGGAGTATTATGTTTACCGTCAGGACCCTGCGGCAGGCGTATGGGCAAGAGAGGGCGACCATGTAGATTTGTATTTGTCGGAGGACCCCGACAAAAGGGCGGGTGCAGTTTCTACTACCGAAGACGAGGACTTTTTCTAACTCATCGGGCAGTGTGTTGATATGATTGACGATGAACTTGACATTATAGAGCAGAACGAACCCTTTGAACGATTCCGTCAGGAGGTGGACAAGGGGCAAGCGCCGTTGCGTATAGACAAGTACTTGTTTCTTCATTTGGGCGGTACATCCAGAAACCGTATCCAATCGGCGGCAGATGCAGGTAATGTGTGGGTGAACGGTAAGGCGGTTGCATCGAACTACAAGGTGAAAGCGGGTGACATTGTGCAGGTGTTGCTGAACCATGAACGCCGTGACTATACGATTACGCCGGAGGATATACCATTGGATGTGGTTTATGAGGACGAGAGTGTACTGGTGGTCAACAAGCCTGCGGGGTTGGTAGTACATCCCGGTCACGGCAACTGGACGGGGACATTGCTGAATGCGCTTGCCTATTACTTTCAGGGAACGATGGATATGAACGACCCTTCGATAGGTCTTGTTCATAGGATAGACAAAGATACGAGCGGTCTGTTGTTGATAGCCAAGACTCCATCGGCAAAGACATCGTTGGCGTTGCAATTCTTTGAGCATACGACAGAACGCACCTATAACGCGCTTGTGTGGGGGACATTTACGGAGAACGAAGGCACGGTGGAGGGCGCATTGGCACGGGACAACAAAGACAGGCAGATATTCCGAGTATGGGACGAAGAAGAGAACCCCGCGGCAAAGCCGGCTATTACGCATTGGAGGGTGTTGGAACGGTTTCCGTACGTGACCCTTATTGAGTGCCGTTTGGAGACAGGTCGAACCCATCAGATACGCGTACATTTGCGGCATATAGGTCATCCGTTGTTCGCTGACGAGCGTTACGGAGGCAGAGAGATACTGAAAGGCTTGCCGACGCAGAAATACAAGCAGTTTATACAGAATTGCTTTGATTTGTGTCCGAGGCAGGTGTTGCACGCCAAGACTTTGGGGTTCACTCATCCTGTTACGGGTGAGCGTATGCATTTCGATTCGGAATGGCCGCAGGATATGACAAACCTAATCAACAAATGGAGGAACTATGAAACAGCAACGAATTCTTTGGGCAGATGACGAGATAGAGTTACTGCACCCTTATGTACTTTTTCTGCAGCAGAAAGGCTATGAAGTTGTGACCGCCAACAACGGCACAACGGCGATAGAACTATGCAACAGCCAGGTGTTTGATATTGTCTTTTTAGATGAGAACATGCCGGGTTTGTCGGGGTTGGAGACTCTTTCGGAGATTAAAGCCAAGCACCCAGCATTGCCGGTTGTGATGGTGACGAAGTCGGAGGAGGAGAATGTGATGGACTTGGCGATAGGGGAGAAGATTACAGACTATCTGATAAAGCCGGTCCACCCGAACCAGATACTGCTTACACTCAAGAAGCATATACACCAGCGGGACATTGTGTCGGAACACACTAATTCGAACTATAGACAAGAGTTCTCGGACATAGCGTATATGATTGATACTGCGACGACGATAGAAGAGTTCTTTGCCATACACAAAGTGTTGGTGCATTGGGACCTTGAGTTGCAGGGGATAGACTCGTCGATGCGGGAGATGCTTCTGCTTCAGAAGGAGCAAGCCAACAACGCCTTTGCCAAGTTCATCTCGCATAATTACGAGAAGTGGTTCGCAGACTCGGGGAAACGACCTTTGTTGTCGCCTGATATATTCAAGACATCGGTGTTCCCCGTTTTGGACAGGGGGGAGAAATTGTTCGTGATAGTGATTGACAACTTCCGCTACGACCAGTGGAAGGTTCTTCAGCCGATGTTGTCGGAGTGGTTCAATGTGACAGAAGACAGGCTCTATTGTTCGATATTGCCTACTGCTACGCAATATGCACGCAATGCCATCTTTTCGGGACTGATGCCCCTACAGATTAAGGAGATGTTCCCTACGCTGTGGGTAGAAGAGGATGACGAAGAGGGGAAGAACCTGAACGAGGAGCAATTGGTACAGACACTGTTCGAGCGATATAGAAAGGCTTACCGTTTTACCTATAACAAAGTAAACGAGTCCGATTATTGCGAGAAACTGATAGGTCGGTTGAAAGGTTTCCATTCGCCACTGAATATAATTGTCATTAACTTCATAGACATGCTGTCACATTCGCGTACGGACAGCAAGATGATGCGCGAACTGATGGGTGACGACGCTGCATACCTGTCGCTGACGCAGAGTTGGTTCAAACATTCGAGCACGGCTCAACTGTTCCAGCGAATAGCCGAGTTGGGGTATAAGGTGTTGCTCACAACCGATCACGGCACGATATGCGTGAACAATCCTATTCAGATAGTAGGGGACAAGAACACCAATACGAATTTGCGCTATAAGGTGGGGAAATCGTTGGTATGCAAAGACAAGGATGTATTTATCATGGAGAAACCCCGCCTGTGCGGTCTTCCTGAGCCGAACCTGTCAAGTACCTATATCTATGCGACGGGGAACAAGTTCTTTGCGTACCCGAATAATTTCAACTACTATGCTTCGTACTATCGGAATACATTCCAGCACGGAGGTATCAGTATGGAGGAAATGCTCGTGCCGCTTATCATGATGGAGCCGAAATGAGCAAGGTGGGGCAGAGGTTCTATTCTTCTTCCATTGTTGCAAACCGTCGATAGGTCCGCAGTACCTTGCGCACATAGGCGTTGACGGTCTTTGCATCGCACGAGCCGTACAGCACGACACTGTCTTGTGCGTAGGTGCTGTTTTGGAGTTGCGTCAGCCAATACTCGGTGTTGTCTGTCCAGATGTATGCGCTTCTGCCATAGCGTTTGGCAAGTCTGCGTGCGTCCATGATGTGTGCAGGTCCGGCGTTGTATGAAGCCAAGACGAACTTTGTTTGCTCCTCCTTGTTGGAGATGAAGGAGAATATCCCCTGCAAGTGTGCTATATACTGCGTTCCTGCTGCGATGTTGTGTTCGGGAATGAATCGGGTAGAATCGTTCAAGCCGAAACGATACGCAGTTTTAGGCATCAACTGCATCAGTCCCAATGCGCCGGAACCAGACTGCGCTGTAGGATTAAAGTGCGACTCTTCATAGCAGACCGCAGCCAGCAACTTCCAGTCCCAACCGATGTTCGGTGCATATTTCTGAAAGATAGCAGCATAGGGTATAGATGTATAAGACTCCTCTTCTTCCACCTCCAATTCCTCTACCCACTCTGTTCGTAGTCCCTCCCGAAAACCGACGCCAAAGATAGTAACAAAGAACACGGATAACAGCACTGCGGCAACTGTCTTGTGGGGACTATGCATAACGGAAAGAGGAATTAGGCGTGTTCAATGTTCTTTTCTGCGATAATAGGCAATCCGTTGAGGCGCAGAAATACTTGCGTAGTGGCAACTACATCTTTCTGACAATAGACGGATATCCGTGCAAGGTCTTTCTCTTTGTAATAGACCTCTGCAACTTGGCTGCCGTCAATGTCATCTTTGGGCGTAGGTATCCCGAAGATGGCGGTCAGCAGTTTCAATGCAGTATATGCCTTGTTGTCTCCGAATTTCCACAGTTCCATTGTGTCCAAGAAATGCAACTCCCAAGGCTTCTTTCCCGCAATCTGCAGACAGTCGGGTAGGGTCAGACCGTTTATCAATGCCCTGCGGCATACAAACGGTATGTCAAACTCTTTGATGTTGTGTCCGCACAAGTTGTGATAAGGACTAATCATAAAGCGACCCAACAACTCAAGGAAATCGGCAAGAACGGCTTTCTCGTCGCTGCCGCAAAACGACTTGGTCCGTAAGTGCCACTCGGCGTCTTTACCCATGTAACAAAACCCGACGGATATACAAACAACCCGTGCAAATTCCGCATAGACCCCAGCCTGCTGCCAATTGGCTGCTGCATCGCCTGCGTAACGCTCGGGCTGACGAACCTGCAACTGCCTGTGCTTATCCGCCCATAAATGCTGCATCTCGTCGGATAGTTCGCCCATATCTTCCACTATGGGTGCCGTCTCGATGTCGAAGAATAGTATTTTGTCGATAGATACATCCATACTCTAATCGTGATGCTCACTTATTTGCTGCTTGACAAACTTCGTCAAGATATTGATTGCAGCCTTGTTGTGTCCCCCTTGCGGAATAATTATATCGGCATATCGTTTGCATGGCTCAATAAATTGCAGGTGCATAGGCTTGACGATGCGCTGGTACCGCTCCATGACGGCTTCACTGGTGCGACCCCTTTCGATGACATCTCGTTGGATAACGCGTATGAGTCGGTCATCGGCGTCTGCATCTACAAAAATCTTCAAGTCCATCTCGTTTCGCAGTTTCTTGTCGCATAATGCCATGATGCCTTCCACGATAACGACTGCTCGTGGCTCCACATGAATTGTTTCCTTCTGCCGTGTACAGGTGATGTAGGAATAGGTGGGCTGCTCTACTGACTTCCCCTCTTTGAGTAACTTCAGGTGTTTTTCAAGCAACGGCCAATCAAAGGCATCCGGATGGTCGAAGTTGATGTTTTGTCGCTCTTCTACAGGTACATCTGAAGAGTCTTTGTAGTACGAATCTTGTGGGATAACAACTACTTCTCCTTTCGGGAGCCGCTCAATGAGCCTTTTGACAACGGTTGTTTTACCTGAACCTGTGCCGCCCGCAATGCCAATGATAAACATAAGATAGATTTTTTGATGCACAGTTTTTCATACTGCGCTGATTGGTTATTACGGACTACAAAGGTAAAGACTTTTTTCGATATGCCCAAACTTTCCCGCCGCAATTTATAGCCTATGCCTGAAATTGGAATAACAGAACGGTCCTATCGGCTCGCAAAGTGGTTCTGCAAACGGACTTTGTTCGGCGCTCCTTCCTGCCTGGTTTGATGATATATGCATAAACCGTTGATTTCGACAGGTATCTGTTGCACCTGCAAAAGGCTGCCCCTTGCTGTCGCAGAGTTACGCTTTCGGGGCTTGCGAGGACTGATTGTCTTTCTTCTCGTAGGCGGCGATGATGCGTTCTACAAGAGGATGCCGCACCACATCGGAACGGTTGAAATGAATGATACTCACCCCTTTCGTGTCCTCCAATACCTCAATGGCATCCCGCAAGCCCGAGCGTTGCGTAGAGGGCAGGTCCACCTGCGTTAAGTCGCCCGTGATAATCATCTTGCCTTGCAGTCCCAATCGCGTCATAAACATTTTTATCTGCGGTATGGTCGTATTCTGGGCCTCATCTAACACCACAACGGCGTTACCCAATGTCCGACCCCGCATGAATGCCAACGGCGCTATCTGTATAACCCCTTTCTCAAGATATTCCTGCAGTTTTTGTTTCGGGAGCATATCCTCTAAAGCGTCGTACAAAGGCTGCAAATAAGGGTCTATCTTCTCCTTCATGTCCCCCGGCAGAAAACCTAACTTCTCTCCTGCTTCCACGGCGGGACGCGAAAGGATGATTTTCTTTACCTCCTTGCTCTTCAGACTCTTAACGGCTAAGGCAATCGCTGTATAAGTCTTCCCGGTCCCCGCTGGACCTATGGCAAAAAGAAGGTCGTTCTTCGCAAAAGCCTTTACCAACGCTTGCTGGTTTTTTGAACGGGCTGTCACCGACTTTCCGTTCACACCATGCACAATGAGGTTGTCAGGATGCTCCTCCATAGGCTGCTCGCCGTGTAGAATCTTCAGTATCTGTTCTTCGTTCAGGATATTATGCTGAATGCAAAAGGCTTCGCAAAGGTGCAGTCTTTCCTCGAACTTCTCTACCGCCGCCTCTGCTCCTACCACCTTTATCTGATACCCTCGCGCCACGATTCGCACATCGGGGTGTTGGTTCTTCAAACAAAGGATATTCTGGTTGTTCACGCCATAGAATGTGGCGGTATCAAGACTCTCGTTCAACTCAATAACTCTTTCCATTGGGGTATATCGTTTAGATATTCGTATCCGTTCTGCAGTACACGGGCAATAATGGTCTGTTGCCCGTTGCTGAGCATAAAATAAGGCACTCGCAAGGTATGATTGTACACCGCCGCCTGGTCGAACACCGTTTGCGAAAGCGACACCGTCTCTGCCTTGAACTCTATCAGTACGATAGGCTTGTGCGCTCGGTCGTAAACAATGGCGTCACACCGTTTGGGAACCTCGCCTACACGGATAAACACCTCAACACCTATCAGCGAATGAGGATAACCGTAGTTGTCTTCCAACGACTGTAGTATCTGCTGACGGACCCATTCTTCGGGGGTCAGACGCACATAGCGTCTTCGCCAGCGACAGAACACCTCTTCCTTGTTTCCGTTTATTCGTGTGCGCATCATTACCGATGGCAAAAGTACAAAAATAAGTTCATTCCGACAATCTCTCGAATCCCCACCGCTTACCACCACCCTCCACCATACAAATCCATTCACCCCTTCACCGTGCGCTTAGTTAACCGTAGAGCCGCCGCGGGTGGGGTGAAGTGGAGGACAGGTGTGCGCAGCACACTGAGTGTCCAACGGGGTCCCCACAAGCCCCTGCGTAGTGGGGTGTTCCTAGCGAGTGAAGCCCAGTGGGCTTCACAAGAAATAATCGTTCGAGCCTTGGCGAGATAAGAATTCCTTAGTCCACAACCCACGCTCCCAGGTGGCGGATGTGCTGCTCTCTAGTTGTATCTAGTTAATCTAGTTGGGCTAGATAGGCTAGATGTTCTAGATATTCTAGAGAATGCAAGAGGCTGCCCCACGGCAGCCTCTTGGGGGAGTGTTTTTCTTGATATTAGGTTTAGTCCTTTGTCTTGTGTCCTATATCCTGTGTCCTATGTCCTGTGTCTTGTGTCCTGTGTCCTGTGTCCTATGTCTTGTGTCCTGTGTCTTGTGTCTTGTGTCCTATGTCTTGTGTCCTATGTCCTTTAATTGTAGGTGTTGCCACCGCCGAGGGCGTGGTAGAGGGTTACTACCGCTTGGAGTTCAGCCATTTGGTTGGCAATACGCGTCAGTTCTGCCGTCAAGAGGCTGTTCTGCGCCGTCAAGA
>CAVHKB010000117.1:0-8206 GCA_963636305.1 Prevotella sp. P5-108 | reverse complement strand
TTTGTTCATGCAAAAGAAATGAAGAACATTCTTCCAACAAACAACGAAAGGTCGTACTGCCTATACCATACCTCGCATGTTAATTGTTAATTATTAATTGTTAATTAACTCACCCCTCACAAATTCAATACCTCCAAATAATACCTCTCTTCGCAATACGCAACATCGCACCAAACTGATTGCCGAACTGATTGCCAAAATCGGCTGCAACTGACAACGACATCTCCAATCCCCATGCTTTCTCAAAACATTTGCTCACTTCCAACAACAATGCCGTATTCTTCGACGATAACGGTGCCTCATACTGACCGTAATTGCGGGTATACGAACCCATCAAACGATAACGCCAACCGTATATATCACCCGTAAAACCTGCATAATGCGTACGCACACGATTGTTGAGCGTTTGTGTCGAACCCTCTTCATTATAGATAGGACTCGTAATATAGGGTGTACCTATACTGCGCATAAAATAATTCCAACCGTTCTGATAGATATAATTCCGAAAATACGAATCATTACCTCCGTACACATATCCATCTCGGTCATGATAGGGACCCGACTGATCTGTTGTATTCAAATACTCGTATGTAAAGCCGTTTATAAATGGCCACGCCGATTGGGTTATATGCAATCCCCATAAACCGTCTGTACGGTTCATCGTCTGCGAAATAAACCGAACAGGACCATCCTCAAATATCGATTGCCAATACGCCGTCGCACACCACTCCTCTCCCTTAAGGTCAACCGACAATATCTGCCAACCTATATGATTGCCCTGCGCATTAAGTTGGTCATTCGCCATACTCCCGCCCGATTTAGCCAATATGGCATGACCGAAATCCTTCCAACCGTTACCCAAATCGCCATATATGGGAGAATATCCTCCCCACTGCGCTACATGATGAAACTCGTAGGAAACATTAATGGGCAGATTGCCCAACAACCTTGCACCCGCAAAAGCATGATGCAGGTAACTCTTGCTCACATACACATTATCAGCAAACCATCCATGTGTAATACCGCCCTTTATTTCTACAAAACCATATAGACCGGGAAAGGCAGTATATTTGTCAATACCTATAGTAATACGGGGAATAGGGTGGGCATTTGTGGAAAATAGCATTCCCCCTGTACTCAGATTCGGATCTTGAGGACCTAACAAATATGGCGTAATGCCTGCTGTAATATCTATCACATAAAGGCGGACATGTGCATAGAGTTGGTTGAAATAACAGGTCATCTTCCGATTGTCAATACGACCAGACCAGTCAACCGCAAAATCATAGTCATACCAACGATGTGGACGCGTAGCACGCTTACCTATCGATACTGACACATTGCCCGAATACTGCTCCGACGATATATCCCCATTACGATTCGACTGTAATAGAAAAGGCGCATATCGACCTGTCGATGCCAATCCTAATACCGAAAAACCATATTGCAGGGTATCTTCTTCCACATCAGGCTCTGCCATAGGCAACGGCCAAAAGTCCCATGCATAGGCTTTCACCATGCACACACAAACAAAACTTACTATAAGCAGAAACCTATTCTTCAAAACAGTACAAATTGTTTACTACCTTGCCGCTACGGGTCTCACCGCCTCCTACATACACCTTCTCACCTATCGTAAAGGCAATCGGCTCTATCACACCACCACAGGGCAATGCCGTACAATAACTCCATATACCCGTAGCAATCGAATAACGAAGAACCTCATCATAATAGTGCAAAGTCGTCAGTGTACCACCAAAGCGTTGCCCGCCAAATAGATATACATAGCGGCTGTTTCCTGCCGACGCTGCACTGTCCCTACCTTTCTCTGGCAACGAGGTAAGACGGACAAAACGCGCTTGTTTCGGGATATACTCATACCACTGGTTCGAACTTTCTATCGTAAAACCAGTTCCCATAAAATGTCGACCGCCGGCTGTCGCACCTACAGGCGAGAATACAGCCGTGGGTATGCCCAAACGCGAGATACTCTGTTGCTGCCATACCGAATCACGCAACGAATAACAAAACATATTCCTCGTGTGATTACCGTTGTAACCAAACCCCGTATAGATATGGTCCGAGTCACTAAAACAGATGCAGCCGTTTGTCTCGTTGTTCAAATAATCGGGCAAGCGTTTCCACTCGTTCGTCGCAGGAATATACTGCCAAAAATCTTGCAAATAGCAAGAATCCACATACACACGACCCTCGCCAAAACCAAGTCCTATATACACCGTATCTCTTATCACGCAAGCAATGGCGTTCACTCTTGGCTTCAACGGTGTATCGCCCAACTCCGTCCAACTGTTGTCTGTCGGATTATACTTGCACATACTGTTCAAATAGGTGCCGTCTTGCAGCCTCCCACCAAACACATAACCCTCACCATTGCATACAAATGCAGTAGCGGCGGCACGACATTCCGGCATACTGCTACATTCCTTCGCATCAACATCCTCCGTCACCACACCATCGCACCCACAAAGAACGGGTAATAAAAGAAACGGGAATAATATATAAACGAAATACCTCTTCGTATCTATTCTACTTTAGTCTTTTTCTTAAGTTCAAAGTCACGACCTAAATAGTTCTTACGAACTGTAGGGTTCGCTGCCAACTCTTCTGGAGTACCATGAAACAATATCTTCCCCTCAAACAATAGATAGGCGCGGTCAGTAATCATAAGCGTCTCATCTACGTTGTGGTCAGTAATAAGGATACCTATATTTTTGTCCTTCAAACGCCATACAACATCCTGTATTTCCTGAACCGCAATAGGGTCAACTCCCGCAAATGGCTCGTCCAACATAACAAAACGGGGTTCTATAGCCAAACACCTCGCAATCTCCGTACGACGACGCTCCCCGCCCGACAGACGGTCGCCCAAATTCTTACGCACATGGCTCAAATTAAACTCTTTGATAAGTTCCTCCAATTTCTCACGCTGATACTCTTTTGAAAACTTGGTCATCTCCAGCACGCTCAAGATATTATCCTCAACCGACATCTTACGGAACACACTTGCTTCCTGCGGCAAATAACCGATACCGCATTTCGCACGCTTATACATCGGGTAGGCGGTAATATCTTTATCCCCCAAAAATATACGACCCTCATTCGGAGTAATAAGCCCCGTCGTCATATAAAAGGTCGTAGTTTTCCCAGCCCCATTAGGACCTAACAAACCTACTATCTCACCCTGATGTAGTTCAATCGACACATCATTGACAACCGTACGCTTGCCATATTTCTTAACTAAGTGTTCTGTGCGTAATACTATATTGTTATCCATATCTATTCTCTTAAACAGGACTCTCCCCTATCGCAAACAACAATCCTGTTCCTCTTTGTCATAAAACAGCCACATCAATGCCCCGTTACCAATACCTCAGTCCCGTATATCCACTTCCACAGGACAATGGTCCGAGTGTACAGCATCCGTCAAAATCCTTGCTCCCTCAAGCCTCTCTCGGAGCGTACTCGATACCCAGTGGTAGTCTATACGCCAACCCGCATTACGAGAGCGCGAGCCGAAACGATAACTCCACCACGAATACTTCTCCGACGATTGGTCGAACACTCGAAATGAATCAATCATACCCGACGCCTGCAACCTGTCAAGCCACTCCCGCTCTTCTGGCAAGAAACCAGATACCCCCGTCTGTCGTTCAGGGTGATTAATATCTATCGGCTTATGACATATATTATAATCCCCGCATACTACAACATTCGCACGCTCTTTACGCAATGCATCAAGATACTGCCGAAAATCCTCCAAAAACGCCATCTTGTAGGTCTGACGCTCGCCACCTGTTGTACCCGATGGCACATAAACACAGACGATTGTTATATCCCCGAAGTCTGTACGAAGAACTCGTCCCTCTGTGTCATACTTCGCTATCCCCATCCCTGCCACTACCTTGTCCGCTGCTCTTTTCGAGAATATACCAACCCCGCTGTAACCTCTCTTCTCGGCGGAATGTAGGTATGTATGATAACCTAACAACGCAAATCGTTCCGTATCAATCTGTTCTGGCTGCGCTTTGCTTTCTTGTATGCAAAACACATCGGGATTGGCGGCTTGCAACCACTCCATCAGTCCCTTGCTCATTGCTGCGCGAATGCCATTCAGATTGTAGGAGATAACTTTCATCGTACAAACAGTTTCCTTGCCCGCTTGTTCGTGCAAACTACATAGTACCCTTGTGGCAGTTGGGTCATCTCTGTCGTGCTTTGCAGTTGTCCCACGATGTTGTATATCGCCACCACCCGTTCTTCCTGCTCAAATATATTCTCCGTCGCAAGGTCAAGCGAATCGCCTCCTCCCATAAAGTCAAAAACGATAATGTTGTTCCCGTCAACCTCTATCTCTTTGATATTCGTGATAGGATAATCCGTATATGGGGTATAAGAGGTGTTTCCTTTCGGGAACAAATCCGATGCCTTCCCCTGTGAATAGTCCGGCGCATTGCCGTTAGCCTCAATAAGGTCCACCCTCTGATTTGTTGCGATATTGTTAACGGTGTTGTTGTTCCAGTACAGATAACTGTATTTAATCTTCGTCAACATCATACCGTGTCCCGGAAGATAAGCGTCATATCCTTCCAACTGTCTGTTCTCCAACATATAGAACTCGCTCGGGTCAGGGTTGTTACCCACCAAGTTACTCTCTCCAGTAGAGGTGATAATAAACGCATTACGCGAACGGTTAAGTTCGTTCAACACAACAGTCTTCGGGCTGTTCAGAATAACGGGCTGCAACCATCCCATAAAGAAACGCTCATAAGACGAATACGCTGGAGGAGTCCTGCCGTTGTTGTTGTATGGACCATAATCCATGATATCCCATTTACCCATCGTCTTGTGGCTCGAGGTACCCGAACCGGTATAGTATAAGTCAGGCAACCCTAACACATGACTGAACTCATGGCAGAAGGTGCCTATGCCAGCACGGGTATTGCTGCTCGCTGTCAACTCTGAGGTACATGCGTATGCATTCACCACCTTCCCGTTTAGCACAATGTTCTCACGACCTTTCACATTCGAGTTATGGGGCCATATTTGGTTCGCAACTCCGGTTTCGGCTTGACCGTATCCCGCATAATAGAAGAACACGAAATCAACTTCACCATCATTATCATTGTCGTACTGCGAAAAATCAACACCCGCTGCTGCCGCCAACTCACAACCTTCTTTCACCATCTCACTCACATTCACATCCGTATTCCAACTGTCGTCTTTCCCGTAGTACGACCAACCATTGCTCAACGATACCGGTCCCACTACATCAAACTGTGGCTGATACTGACCAAACGATTGAGCCGAGAAGTAATCCCGTACACAACCCGATACACCACCATAAGAGTACTCCGAGTCATTCAACATCGCGTCCATCGCATCACGGGTGTTCTCCGCTTGAAACTCCAAATCGTTGAAATTCACAAGAATAACCAACCCCTTCGGAGCAATGTTCAACGGTGTCTCTTTCTGCGTAACATAACGACTGTCCGCCGCACGACGCTGCATAATCTCTTCCTCCGACATCGCCTCTATCGTGTCCAACTCTTGCAACTCATTCAATCGAACCCACAAACCGTCTTCAGTCGTGAAATAATGAAAATACTCATCTCCGTGAGGATAAAGAGTTACCGTACTGTTATCTGCAAGCCTCACTTCTACGGGGTCCTTGCGTGCAGGCACTGCCATGGCAAACATCGTGGTCGCAAGGCATAGTGCAGCGAGAATAATCTTTTTCATATCGTTAAATCTATTTGTCCTTCCCTCCTGTATCCAACCTATACGGCTGCGGGATATATCTTTCTATATAGCGTCTTTCGCAGCGCGTTCTGTCTTTCTCATTGTGGGCTATCCTATTCGTGACAATAATTGTGCCATCTTTTCCCTCCTTCGCATAACAGTAATAACCCTTGCGGTTCGTTCCGATAAGATATCCATCCAAGGTAGTAGTGCAATGATGTCGCTCGTCGCCGTGAAGACGCACCACAATCGTATCTCCGTTCGGCTGTATCTGCTCTATCGGTGTACGCACTGCCGGTACCCCGCGCACACCCTTCTGTGCCGATGCAATCCCTGTGCCGCACAGCAACCATACAGCACACAGAAAAATTAGTTGCTTTCTCATAATTCTCTTTCTCTAATCTCCTTTGTTCTTACTTCTCTTGTTGCGCAGTAACGGCTTGCCGCACCTTCTTATACAGGTCCGACGCAAACACAAAATCCTGCAGTTTCTCGTTCTCCGCCGTAAAAATCTCCCTGCGGCTCCCCTGCCACTCTTTCTTGCCCTCCGAAAGAAAAACGATATTGTCACCTATCTCCATTATCGAGTTCATATCGTGCGAATTGATAATGGTGCATATATGGTACTCCTCCGTTATTTCCTTGATAAGACGGTCTATCACCAAACTCGTCTTCGGGTCAAGACCCGAGTTAGGCTCGTCACAGAACAAGTAGCGGGGATTCATCGAGATGGCTCGGGCTATCGCCACACGCTTCTGCATCCCTCCCGAAATCTCCGACGGCATCAAGTGATAGGCTCGCGGGTCTATCCTCACACGCTCCAAACAGAATATAGCACGCTCCTCCTTCTCCTTGTTCGTCATCGTCGAGAACATCTCCAACGGGTACAGAACATTCTCCAACACCGTCTGCGAGTCAAACAGTGCCGAACCCTGAAACAACATCCCTACTTCCCGACGAAGCAAACGAACCTCCTTCTCTTTCATGTCTGGCATATTCCTGCCGTCATACTCTATCCGTCCGCTGTCTATCGTGTGCAGACCGATAACGCTCTTCATAAGAACAGTCTTACCTGAACCCGACTGTCCGATAATCATATTTACCTGTCCGTCTGCAAAGCAGGTGCTGATATGGTCCAACACCATTACACCGTCAAACGACTTGCATACATTATCTACTTCGATCATATCAGTTGAGCATTAGGTTTGTCAGAAGAAGATTGAAGAACAAGATAAGAATACTACTATTCACCACTGCATTCGTGCTGGCTTTGCCTACCTCAAGCGCACCTCCGTACGCATAATAACCGTAATACGACGCCACCGAAGTGATAAGAAAAGCAAACACAAGCGATTTGATAATCGCATACCATACATAGAACGGAATAAACGCATACTGTATCCCTATCAGGTAATCCGCCACCGTGATAACATCCGAGAACAACCCCACACAATAGCCTCCTATCAGACCTATAGCCATCGAAATAACCACCAAGATAGGCATCATCAACACAAACGCAATGATTTTCGGAAGAATCAGATAGTTCGCCGAATTCACACCCATTATCTCCAATGCATCAATCTGTTCCGTGATGCGCATCGTACCTATCTCCGACGCAATGTTACTGCCCACTTTTCCGGCCAATATAAGGCACATTATCGTCGAAGAGAACTCCAACAGCAAGGTATCTCTCGTCACCAATCCCGTAGTGTATGTCGGCAGAAGGGGATTGGAGGTGTTCAACTTCGTCTGAATGGTCATGATTGCACCGATAAAAATAGAGATAATCACCACAATAGGCAGCGACTGAATTCCTTGTTTCTCCAATTCCTTCGACAACTGACGGAAAAACATGTTCCAACGGTCTGGCAAACGGAATACTCTACCCATCAGTAGGGTGTACTCCCCGATATGTTGAAAAAAGCGACTCATTTGTACTTACAGTTTGACTGCAAAGATACACTTTTTTTTCTTCCAACACAAAACTTCCCTCCCAACACCATACCACACCCATCAATATATCGTTGCATATTAATTGTTAATTATTAATTGTTAATTGTTAACTGCGTGCTATGGCTCTCAACTCTCCTTCACAGAATAAACCCTGTGTTACTCACCAACCACATAACACCCATCAATATATCGTTGCATATTAATTGTTAATTATTAATTGTTAATTGTTAACTGCGTGCTATGGCTCTCAACTCTCCTTCACAGAATAAACCCTGTGTTACTCACCAACCACATAACACCCATCAATATATCGTTGCATATTAATTGTTAATTATTAATTGTTAATTGTTAACTGCGTGCTATGGCTCTCAACTCTCCTTCACAGGTAGAACAATATGTTCCAAAAGAACCATACTTTGCCCCTTGTGTTCTCTTTGTATGTTAATTGTTAATTATTAATTGTTAATTGTTGATTGCGTGCTATGGCTCTCAA
>CAVHKB010000116.1:0-8294 GCA_963636305.1 Prevotella sp. P5-108 | reverse complement strand
CGCTATGGCTCTACAGCATACACGAAATTAACAATTAATAATTAACAATTAACATACACGGTGGGGAGCAGTTTTCTTCTTTTAAGGACGGGGTTTGCCTGTCCTTTTTTGCATGAACCTTTCGTCTATGGCATTTTTTTTGTACTTTTGTGGGCGATAGGACGGACGGGGTGTTTTGTTCTGTCGGAAAAAATGTAATATCCATATCTATGTATAATAAACCTATTATATACCAACTTCTTCCCCGAACATTCAGTAATTACTGCGAGAATCGCCAACACAACGGCACGATAGAGGAGAACGGTTGCGGCAAGTTTAACCGTATCAGCCCGAAGGCACTTCGTTCTCTTCATCAACTTGGCGCGACGCATATATGGTACACGGGTATTATCAGGCATGCGACACAGACGGATTACAGTGATTACGGCATACCGAAATGTTCGCCGAGTATAGTGAAAGGTCGTGCGGGTTCTCCCTACGCTATAACCGATTACTACGATGTAGATCCGGACTTGGCAGAAGATATTCCAAACCGAATGCATGAGTTTGAAGCGTTAGTGGAGCGTACTCACAAGGCGAATCTGAAAGTAGTGATTGACTTTGTTGCGAACCATGTAGCGAGAGAGTACTGTTCGGTTATGAAGCCTGCAGGCGTTACTGATTTGGGCGCGACGGATAATCCAGCATGGGCGTTCTCGCCATTGAACAACTTCTATTATCTTCCGAATGAGCGTTTTTCGCCATTGTTCGAGGATTGCGACTACGAAGAATATCCTGCCAAAGTGACTGGCAACGACTGTTTTACTTCGTCTCCTTCGAGAAACGACTGGTATGATACCGTGAAGTTGAATTACGGCGTATATTATCAGGGGGGTATGGAAAAACAGTTCAGTCCGATACCGGACACATGGCACAAGATGTTGCAGATACTGCTTCATTGGGTGGGGAAAGGTGTGGACGGGTTTCGTTGCGACATGGCAGAGATGGTGCCTGTGGAGTTTTGGCATTGGGTAATTCCTCAGGTGCGAGAAGCGAAACCGGATGTATTGTTTATCGCGGAGGTATATAATCCTCATCTGTACCGTTCGTACATTTATGACGGTGGGTTTGACTTGCTATACGACAAGGTGGGTATGTATGATTATCTACGAGGCGTGACGAGTCGTGATTTCTCGGCATCGGGTATTACGCTGCAATGGCAGTCGAATGATGATATACACGAGCATTTATTGTACTTTTTGGAAAATCATGACGAGCAGCGTATTGCGTCGGGTTTCTTCTGTGGCAGAGGGATATGTGCAGAGCCTGCTGTGATTGTGATGTCGCTATTGAATACGAATCCTGTTATGCTTTATGCGGGTCAGGAGTTAGGTGAATTGGGAATGGATTCGGAAGGTTTTTCGGGTATGGACGGGAGGACGACGATATTTGATTATTGGGGAGTTCGTTCGTTGCAGAAATGGTCGAATAACGGCAAGTATGACGGTGGGTTATTGTCAGACGAGCAGAAGGAGTTGCGTGCGTTCTATGAGCGGTTGCTTCATATCGCGAGAAAGGAAAAGGCGGTGACCGAAGGTAAGAAGTTCGACCTTGTGTATGCGCAGCGTGAAGGTTTCAACAAGGACAAGCAGTATGCTTTTATTCGCGGGTACAAGAATGAACTGTTGTTGGTAGTTGTGAACTTTGACGCTCATCAGACAGATGTGACCATAACCATTCCTCAAGAAGCCTTTACTTACTTCGGAATCACCCCGATGCTTATGCCTATTGACTGTGTAGATTTGTTGAGTGGCAAGAAGTATCCGCTTACCTTGTCCGCCAATGCTCCGATACATGTAGAGATAGAGGCGTGGAAAGGTTTGGTATTGAAAATGATATTCTAACATCTATCCTCTCTTGATATGAAAGCAATGTTAAAACTTGTCCGTTGGCAGAACTTGGTCTTCATCGTCATTATTATGTGGTTGATGGAGAAGATGGTTGCGTTACCGATATTGAGTGCATCGCTGTTTGACGAGCAGTTGCCGAATTATCTGCTAAGTCTGTTGATTACAGGTGTGGTGTTTATAGCCGCAGGCGGATATGCAATAAACGACTATTTTGATGTCAAGATAGACGCAATAAACCGCCCTGAGAAGCAGATAGTGACGCGCAGTATCAGTAAGCCGACGGCGATGTTATGTCATCAGATAATGACCGTAATTGGAGTGTTGTCGGGTATTGCGGCAAGCGTATTGGTACGCAGTTGGTCATTGGGATTGATATTTATCTTTACGCCGGGGTTATTGTGGTTTTATTCTTCTGCATACAAGCGTCAGTTTATTGTGGGTAATGTGATAGTGAGTTTGGCAGCAGGTTTGGTGCCATTGGTGATAGCGATTGCCAATGTTGGGATGCTGAAGCATCGTTTCGGGGATATACTTCCGTACACGCATCTTGTGCATGACCTATACTTGTGGATTGGAGTATTTTCGTTGTTTGCATTTCTGATGACTCTTATCCGTGAGATAATAAAAGATATGCAGGACGAAGCGGGTGACAGAGAGTTGGAGTGCCATACGCTACCGGTGAAATTAGGGACGACATGGACGAAGGTGATTGTTGTATCACTGATAGTGATAGCCTGTTGCAGTACGACCTATTTTGTGTATCTATTCTCTAACAAGATGGGCGTGACGGGTTGGAAGAGTCTTCCTTACAGATACTTGATTTTCGGGATGTTGGTTCCCTGTTTGTGCGAGATAGCCCTTGTTATCAATGCGAAGATTCCGTCGGACTATCGTGTAGCACAGCAATTGATGAAGTTCATTATGTTTTTGGGTGTGCTGTTCAGTGTTGTTATCTTCTCGATGGTTCATTGAGGCAGCAGGTTGTTTAAGCGGAGAGGGTATGAAAGTATTATTAGGAAGCAATTCCCCGAGGAGGCAAGAGTTGTTGTCGGGTTTGGGAATTCGATACGAAGTGGTGCATATTGATTGTGACGAGCATTTCACTGACGGTTTGCAGGGGGAGGATATACCTCGTTACATTGCTAAAGAGAAGGCTGACGCTTATCATAAATTTCTACGAAAAGACGAGGTGCTGATAACGGCAGATACTATTGTATGGATAGACGGCAGGATGTTGGGTAAGCCGAAAGACAAAGACGATGCGAAGCAAATGCTACGGATGCTTTCGGGTCGTGTACACCAGGTTTATACGGCAATATGTCTGCGGACAGACCATTCGGAAGAGGTGTTATCTGACAGGACAGACGTAACATTCAAGAACCTGACCGACGGAGAGATAGATGAATATGTTGAGAAATATCTGCCATTGGACAAGGCGGGTGCATACGGAGTTCAAGAATGGATAGGTTATGTGGCAGTGGAGAAGATAGATGGTTCGTTCTATAATGTAATGGGTCTTCCGACGCATCTCTTGTATGAGGCATTGAGAAACCAATCTAACCATTAGAACAGATGGAACTGATTTTATGTTTATTGGGCGGCATGATAGCAGGTGGAATGATTGCCGCAGCGGTGAGTTATTACTTGTGCCGCAACAACAAGCGTCACGCCGTAGAAAATGCTCTGCTTGAGAAACAAACAGAGATGGAACTTTTGCGCAAGGAGGGAGGATACAGGCAGCAACAGATAGAGCAATTGCAAAATGAGAAGAATGCCACAGAAGAGGAGAGACGAGCCTTGCAGGACAGATGTAGCAGTTTGGAGAAAGAAACATATTATTGGAAAACCAGTTCGGAAAATGCCACGAAGATGCTTGAAGAAAACGAGAAGCGTTATGAGCGGGAGAAAGAGGAGGCGAGGCAGAATCGTGACCGATATGAACAGAAACAGTTGGAACTCCTATCCGAGAAGTTTGAGACGACCTCGCAGCGATTATTAAAGGAGCGTTCGGAAGCGTTGGGTGATGCAAACAAGCAAAGTGTCGGCAGTTTGCTTGACCCTATTCAAAAGGAAATAGAAAGTGTCCGGAAATTGATGACAGAGACGCGTTCTTCGAATGAGCAAAGCAATGCCAGTCTTCGTGGAGCGATAGAGAGTATTGTGAATCAGACACAGCAATTGGGCAAGGATGCGAATAACTTGGCCGATGCCTTAAAGAACCGAGGTAAGGTACACGGAGATTGGGGGGAGCAGGTATTGGATGATATTCTGCAAGGTAGCGGCTTGCGTGAGGGGATAGAGTACTCTCGTCAGGAGAGTTTTAGTGGTGAGAAGAACAGTCAATTGCGTCCGGATGTTGTTGTGAATTGTGCTGATGGGAAGCGCATTATTATAGACTCGAAAGTATCATTGAAAGACTATACAGAGGCATTAGGAGCAGCGAATGATGAGGAACGGCAGAATTCTATCCGTAAGAACTTTGAGTCTGTTAAAAAGCATATAAAAGAATTGTCGGAGAAGAATTATCCGAAGTATGTGCCTAATTCGATGAAATATGTATTGATGTTTATACCTAATGAGGGGTCATATATAATGGCTATGAATTATGACCATTCGTTAGGTCAAGAGGCCTTTCGTGCAGGGGTTATCATTGTTAATCCCACTAATTTGATGATGTCGTTGCATCTTGTGTTGCAGACTTGGCATAATACGAGGCAAGAAGATAACTGTAAGAAGATATTGGATGCGGCTTCTGCGTTGTACGATAAAATAGTAACGGTGTCGGATACATACGATACATTAGGCAAGCAGTTGCAAACTGCTATATCTACTTATCAACGCTGCAAGGTTCAATTGAATGACGGTCAAGGTAATGTATTGCGTCGAGTAGAGAAGTTGAAAGAGTTTGGTATCAGCAGTACAAAGAAAGCCAAACTGCGTACTGTGGATGGTTTGGAGCAGGGAGAAGCGGTGTCCGCAATAGATTCTACACAGGAAGAATAGATGTTTGCGGGAGATTTTTCCGTTGAATTATGTTGGTTTAAGACAGAATGTCGGATGAATTAACGATAATTCGGCGCAGGTGCAAAGGCGTCGATTGTATGGCGTATCTGCGTATTATTGTTGTTTAGGATTACGGCGATGATATCAAATCGTGCCTCGTATTGTTCGGAGAAGTGTTGCATATAGGCGTTAGATGCGACGGTGATGCGTCGTTGCTTGTTTATATCAACTGCTTCTTCCGGTGCTTGAAACATTTCTGAAGAACGCGTTTTGACTTCTACAAAGACTATTGTTTTCTTGATTTGGGCAATAATATCTATTTCGATATTACAGATTTTGTAGTTTGTCTGTAATATAGTGTAATGCTGTTTCTTAAGGTATTGTTGTGCTAACAGTTCACCTTTTTTTCCTATTTCGTTGTGTAGTGCCATTATTGCAAACGCTTCGTGACTAATTCTTTTACTTGTTGATTGAAGTCATTCTTTTTTAGTAGATCTTCGATTGTTATATGCATACGATAGCACCAGAAGTGGTGTGGATTGTCGGGTATATTTATTCTCTCGGCGTGTGCATCTTTGCATCGTACATCTTCGTTTATCGCCATCCAGTCCTGCAAAGGTAGTATGACCCATATAGCATGGCTGTAGATATGTTGATTGACTATGAATTCTGCTATCTTGCCAGACATTACTTTAGGTGCCTCACCGTTCCACCCCATTTGTTCGTTGTAGAATTGTTGGGTCGTCTTTTGATTCTCTTCCCACCATGCTCGTAGAGGGTTCATATCGTGTGTGCCTGTGGTACATACGCTCAAGTAAGGAGCATCGGCGGGGTGAGCAAATGCCATGTTCGGATTTTTAGGCATCCGTTGTATCTCCAAAGACAAGATATTGAGTTTGTGCATAACCTCCGGTACACATGCAGGCACCATCCCTAAGTCTTCTCCGCATACAAGCATATCGGTGGCATTGATGAGCGACGGCAGTTTCTTGATTGCAGATTGATACCAGAATGTGTTATGACGGTGGTAGAAATAGTCGTTGTGTATATCTGCCAGTATCTTCTTTTGTTCGTCTTTTAATTCCCGATAACTGTATGAGTTACAAAGTGCGATGCGGGGATGTAATGCGTTCGGATTTTCCAGGTCGCGGACAAATAGTACCTCGCAATGCAGATAAAGGAGGGCATCTCGCAACTTTGTGCTAAATTCATCCGTCAGATTGTTCTGTTCGAAATACCGTTGCACTTTCTGTTGTGTATTGAACTCGTCTTTGAGCCAATAGATATAGCCATCGTTGGTATTGAGGAACTTTCTTTTAGCATACTCGGTATTTTGACCGAAGATGTCGTTTAGATAGTTGGAGCGGATATAAGGCTTTGTCAGTCGGTCTTCGTCCAAGGTTACACCCATATTCCATAGGTCCTGCATGGTGTAGGGTATAGCGGGCGAAAAGTGTCCTAACAAGCCCCATACGGCAGTTTTAGGCATTTGCCATATACGAAAGAAACCCAAGATATGGTCGATGCGGTATGCATCGAAGTAGTTCGCCATTTTGCATAAGCGTTGTCTCCACCAACAGTAATTATCTTTCTCCATTCGCTCCCAGTTGTAGGTAGGGAAACCCCAGTTTTGTCCTTTGATGCTGAAAGCATCGGGCGGTGCTCCTGCAGAGGCGTTCAGATTGAATAGTTTCGGGTTAGTCCAAGCGTCGACAGAATCGGGAGATATACCAATAGGGATGTCCCCTTTGAGTACTATGCCTTTGGTATGCGCATAGTTGACTGCTTGAGAGAGTTGTTTATCGAGGTGGAATTGCAGGAAATAGTAGAATGCGACTTTGTCGTATTCTTTCGCGGAGGGTTGTGAGAGGCGTTCCACATCTTTCGGTTGGTAAACTGCATATTGTTTCCAACGGGAGAAGTGCGGTGTACCATATTTGTCGCGTAGATAGCAGAATACGGCATAAGGCACCAACCATTCTTTGTTGTTTTTGAAGAACAGTTTGAACTCATGTGATGAGAATAGGGTATCTTTCTGCGCCTTATAGATGGCTTTGAAGTATTTCATTTTCCCGTTATAAACCACCTGGTAATCTGCGAACTTTTTCTGATTGAATACCGTTTTTTCCGCCAAGTACTTTTTCTGTAGTGCGGGCGTGAGTTGTCCCATATTCTCTATATTGAGGTAGATGGGATGCAGGGCGAAAACACTTACAGCATTGTATGGATATGAGTCTTGGTTTGTATGCAAGAGCGTTGTATCGTTGACCGGCAATGTTTGTATCAATTTCTGACCTGTGAGCACCGCCCAATCGACCAACAGTTTCAGGTCGAGGAATTCTCCTATACCATAACTGTTTTCTGTACGGAGAGAAAATACAGGTATTGCTACTCCTGCACCTTTCCATTGAGGTTTGGTGCGCCGAAAACAACGGTCGTTTTGAATAACCGTTGCTTGGTTTTGCAAGCCCCATACTTGCCTGTTCGCGCCACTTTCGATGTCGATTGCATCGCCGGAGTTCAAATCGTAGATGATGTATTTGTATTCAATCGTCTGATTAGGGTCCGCCTTAACAGAACCTGTCCATAGAGGAAAATGTTCGTCTGAAAGAACAAGTTTATGACTGATATCCCATTGACCTAATCCGTCGGTGCTACCAATGATGGCGACACCTTGTGTGGGTAGTATTTGTGGGAGGTCGATAGAAAAGCGTACATTGTCGGGTTGTTGCAGATCTTTTATGCAATTCTTGCGACGGAAGAGCGATTGAGTGAAAGCGATTGAGTGAAATACTTTTTCGTAATCGTCAACCTGCCAGAAATCGTGCATCAGGACATTTCTGTCGGTAGCCAACAGAGCGACCGTTCTGCTTTTACCTGCCTCGTAGAGCATATTGCCGTTTGCAGAAAGAACGGCATAACGATAGGTTATTTTATTTAGAAAATCGGGGACAGGGATAGTTACCGTCCAATAGTCGGTGCCGTGACATTGCATCAGCAACGGTTTTTTATCGGTCCATTGCAATATGTTGTCATCGGATACGATGCACAAAGATTGTCCCCACTCTGTCAGATAGTTGATACAGAAAGTTATATTCATTGAATTATTGTCCGTTAAAGGTCTTGTGACTCATTGTATGACGGAAGAGTATGCCTAATCGTCTCTGCGAAAGTATAAGTTATTTGCGATATTTGCAACATTTCCGTTTGATTTTTAGTTTCCATTGGTTTCCCAACCGATTGAGAATGAATAAATGAGAAAAGTATTGTTGATATTCATTATTTGTATTATTTTTGCAAGGATTGAGTAAGTGTGCCACAGAAAGAAAGCAAGGTTGTGGCAACAGAATCGTTACAAGAAGCAATCAGCAAGTATGAAAAAGCGATACAGTATATTAGTAA
>CAVHKB010000115.1:0-8353 GCA_963636305.1 Prevotella sp. P5-108 | reverse complement strand
AGGGGAGTTGTATGGAATTAGAGATTTGATGGAAGATGTTAAGAGAGGTTAAGGAGGTAAGAGGGGGACACAATGTTCTGCCTGCGAAGGGGAGTTGAGAGCCATAGCACGCTATGGCTCTACAGCCATTATGAAATTAACAATTAATAATTAACAATTAACATGCGCGGTGGGGTATAGGCTCGACGACCATTCGTTGTTGGATGGAGGGTCTGGGGATTCTGGATTTCTGGGGAAATGTTGGTTGGAGGGGAACATATTGTTTGTCTTTTGAAAGGGAGTCGAGAGCCATAGCACGCTATGGCTCTACGGTGGGCATAAGCGTATGGTGAGGGGATGAATGGATTTGTATGGTGTTGGGAGAGCCATAGCACGCTATGGCTCTACGGTTAGCCTAAACGAAGTTACAAACGACGGGCAAGGGATGATGGTGGATGACAGACGGCTGGAGGGTCTGGGGATTCTGGATTTCTGGGGGATACATTCAATTAACAATTAAGGAGGAGGGTTATGGCGGGGGAGAGAGAAAAAAGCGGCATAGTCTTGTTTAGGTCGGAGATTTTTTCTACCTTTGCGCCGCTTTGTTTGCGCCAAGTACCTACGGGGCAGTAAGCAGAGTATGAACGGATTGTGAACGGATTGTGAGCAGAATATAAGCGGAGTATGAACAGAGTGTGAGCAAAGTATGAACGGATTGTGGGCATGGTATGAGCAGATTGTGGGCAGGGTGTGAGCGGAGTGTGAGCGTCCGAGAAGGAAGATAAGAAGAATAAAGACAAAGACTATATAATAATGAATAAGAATACTTTCATAGGCTTTTTGCTTATAGCAATCATTTTGATAGGTTTCTCGTTGTTGAACCGTCCGAACCAGGAACAGTTGGAGGCTCAACGCCATTACCGCGACTCGGTTGCTTATGCGCAGCAGGTAGCGCGCGAGGCTGCTATACAGGAGCAGCAGGCGATAGCGGCGGCAGAGACATTGGTAGCCCCTACGAGCGCAGCGGACAGTGTCGTTCTGCAACAGCAGATAGCCGTGGCTTATGGAGAGTTTGCTCCCGCAGCGACAGGCGAAGACGGTTACACCGTGATGGAGAACGACCTTGTCCGTCTGACCTTTGCGAACAAAGGCGGCTATGTCTATAAGGCGGAACTGAAGAAATACAAGACCTACAGGGATTCGGTGAATTATCTATGCTTATTTGAGGGTGACGAGTCGGAACTCAGTTTCACCTTAGTGACGAGTATGAACCGTATTCTTCACACGAACAATCTGTATTTCAGACCGATGCCTATCCGCATGACAGACGGCGGTGCGCAAGAACTGAGTATGCGTTTGGCTGTGAGTGAGGAATCGTATATAGAGTATGTATATACCTTGCCTGCCAACGATTACATGCTTCGAGCCAGTATTCATGCCGTGGGCATGCAGGACATATTGGCGCAGAACATGAACAATATGGAGGTGCATTGGTATCAGCGTATCCGTCAGCAGGAGAAGGGTCGGAAGTTTGAGGAACGGTATGCGACGCTTCAGTATATGTTCAAGGGGAACGATATTGAGAACCTGTCGGAGAGCAAAAACGACGAAGAGCGGGTGAACAACAAGTTGCAGTGGATAGCATACAAGGACCAGTTTTTCTCGAGTGTGATGATACCGGATGAGGGTTTCAGTTCTGCCGAGATGAGCAGCCGCATGATGCCCAAGAGTTCGGACTATATCAAGGAGTATGACACGAAGACGGTGATAGGTTTTGACCCGACGGGCGGAAAGAGTACGGATATGCGCATCTATATGGGTCCGAACCACTACCATACGCTGAAGGCATACGATGAAGGGGTGGATAAAGAGAATCGCTTGCACCTACAGGAGTTGGTGCCATTAGGTTGGAAGATTGTATCGTGGATTAACAAGATACTGGTGATACCGATGTTCGACCTGTTTACCTCTTGGGGCTTGCACATAGGCGTGGTTATTCTGCTGATGACGATAGTGATAAAGTTGATTATTCTACCTTTTACCTTCACCTCATATCGTTCGTCCGCCAAGATGCGGGTACTGAAACCACAGATAGATGCTATCAACGAGAAGTATCCAGCAGAGAAGATGCAGGAGCGTCAGCAAGCCACGATGGCGTTGTACAGCAAGGCGGGTGTAAGTCCGATGGCGGGGTGTTTACCGATGTTGTTTCAGTTCCCGGTGTTGATGGCAATGTTCTGGTTCTTCCCGACGGCGATAGAGTTGCGCGGTCAGTCACTGTTCTGGGCAGACGACCTATCGACCTACGATGCCATTGTGTCGTGGAATGCGCATATACCATTGATTTCGAACACATTTGGTAATCACATATCGCTATTCTGTCTGTTGATGACAGTGACGAATATCCTGTACACCTACTTGAACATGCAGACACAGTCGGGAGGCAGTGAGATGAAGATGATGAAGTGGATGATGTATCTAATGCCGATCTTCTTTATGTTCGTGTTCAACGATTACGCAGCGGGATTGAGTTACTATTATTTTATATCGCTCTTGATAACCATCTTGCAGACCTATATATTCCGCTGGTCAATTAACGATGAGAAACTTCTCCGTCAGATGGAAGCCAAGCAGGCCAAGAATGCGAAGAACCCGAAGAAGAGAGGTCTTGCGGCTCGATTGGAGAAACTACAGCGTGAGCAGCAGGCTTATGCGAGAGAGCAAGCGAAGAAGAGGTATAAATGATTGACGGAGAGCCGTTCGCAATAGGGAGTTGCATGGGGAGCGGGAGTTGTTCGGACGGAAGGGGTTATGGTTGTCGTTTTACGGAATAATCGACCAGGAATTTGGCTACTATACAGAAGATAGTTTTTATAGGTGCAGGACGATTGGCGACGAATCTTTCCGTTGCGCTGCAAGGAAAGGGATTGCGAGTTGTGCAGGTGTATAGTCGTACGGAGGAGTCGGCACGCATGTTAGGAGAACGATTGCACTGCGCATATACGAATGATGTGGGTGCGATTGACGGGGAGGCTGACTGCTATGTTTATGCATTGACGGACAGTGTTCTTCCGATGTTCGGGGGATATTCGATTGGGGGAGAGGAGGCACTTCACATACATACAGCAGGTTCGATGGATAAGGATGTGTTCCGCAGCAAGCAGCGTTATGGTGTACTCTACCCTTTTCAGTCGTTCAGCAAAGAGAAGTTGGTTGATTTTGCACATATTCCAATTCTGATAGAGGGTTCAGACGAAGGGGTGACGGGTGATATAGAGCGCCTTGCGGAGAGGTTGTCGGACAGGATATTCCGTGCAGATATAGAACACAGGCAACGGTTGCATTTGGCAGGCGTTTTTGCCAATAACTTTACGAACTGCCTATATGCTCTTGCCGACGAGCAATTGCAGAAGGCAGGTCTGCCGTTTGATATTCTGCAGCCTTTGATAGAAGAGACGGCGCATCGTGTGAGGACGATTGCACCCAGAAAGGCGCAGACAGGTCCGGCGGTGCGTCGAGACCGTAATGTGATGGAAAAACAACTCCAATTACTGAGCGACGAGCAAGCATTGCAGGAGTTATACCGATTGTTGTCGGATGATATAATGGCTCATCGAGGATAGTTTCTTTTTGTATATTTTCTTTTTCTTTGTTCTGTCGTTTGCAGTCGGGCATTGGCAGGCGTTTGGTATGTAATTGTTGAAAACTTTCATAAAAAAAAGTTGCTTGTTAATAAGTTTCTCTTAACTTTGCGCCACTCTGCCCTTTGAGAGGTTCTATATTGTAATGATTTAAGAGATAGAGTTTAACCTTATACACTAAATATATGGATACTTATATTATTAAGCGCGACGGAAAAGAAGAGGTCTTTACGATAGAGAAGATAAAAGATGCGATTGCCAAGTCTTTTATTGCTTCGGAATCTTTTGCCACGCAGGAGATATTGACGAGTATATTGGGTCATTTGCGTATTCACAACGGCATCAGTGTTGAAGAGATACAGAATCAAGTGGAGTTGGCACTTATGCAGGAGGGTTATTTTAAGGTTGCCAAAAATTACATGCTCTATCGCAATAGGCACACGGAAGATAGAGAGACGCGTGACAAATTGAATTTCCTTATCAATTACTGCGATGCTTCGAATCCTGCGACAGGTAGCAAGTATGATGCGAATGCGAATGTGGAGCGTAAGAACATCGCCACACTGATAGGTGAATTACCTAAATCGAACTATATTCGTTTGAACAGGCGACTATTGACTGACCGTATTAAGAAGATGTACGGTAAAGAGTTGGCCGACAAGTATATATCGTTGCTTAATCAGCACTTTATCTATAAGAACGACGAGACAAGTCTTGCGAATTATTGTGCGAGTATCACGATGTATCCGTGGTTGATAGGCGGTACTATTTCGATAGGCGGAAACTCGACACCTCCTACCAACTTGAAATCTTTCTGCGGCGGTTTTATTAATATGGTGTTTATTGTATCATCAATGCTTTCTGGGGCTTGCGCTACTCCGGAGTTTTTGATGTATATGAACTACTTTGTTGAGAAGGAGTATGGAGAGGACTATTACAAGCGTGCGGACGAGGTGGTGGATTTGTCGTTGAAACATCGAACTATCGATAAAGTTATAACCGACTGTTTTGAACAGGTAGTTTATTCGATTAACCAGCCGACGGGTGCGCGTAATTTCCAAGCCGTATTTTGGAATATCTCGTATTATGACCGTTACTATTTCGAGAGTATCTTCGGTAATTTTTATTTCCCTGATGGTAGTCAGCCCCATTTTGCGTCGTTAGACTGGCTACAGAGGCGCTTTATGAAGTGGTTTAATCAGGAGAGGACGAAGACAGTACTCACCTTCCCTGTGGAGACGATGGCGTTGCTTGCAGAGAACGGCGATGTAAAGGACAAAGAATATGGCGACTTGACTGCGCAGATGTATGCCGAGGGTCACTCGTTCTTCACCTATATAAGCGACAATGCCGACTCGTTGGCTTCTTGTTGCCGTTTGCGTAATGAGATTACCGACAACGGTTTCAGTTACACATTAGGTGCCGGCGGAGTATCGACGGGTTCGAAAAGTGTACTCACTATCAATCTGAACCGCACGATACAATATGCAGTGCGAAACAATATACCCTACCAAAAGTATATAGAGGAGATAGTAGATTTGATGCATAAGGTGCAGTTGTCGTATAATGAGAACCTGAAAAGTCTGCAGTCGAAAGGGATGTTACCTTTGTTTGATGCGGGTTATATCAACATAGGCAGGCAGTATCTAACCATCGGCGTAAACGGATTGGTGGAGGCAGCAGAGTTCTTGGGTATTCCGATAGACGACAATGACGAGTATGCGCATTTTGTACAAGAGGTGTTAGGTATAGTAGAGAAACTCAACAAGCAATACCGCAGTAAAGAGGTTATGTTCAATTGCGAGATGATACCTGCAGAGAATGTGGGAGTGAAGCACGCCAAATGGGACAGGGAGGACGGTTATATGGTGCCTCGTGACTGCTACAACAGTTATTTCTACAGAGTGGAAGACCCGACGCTTAATGTAATAGACAAGTTCCGTCTTCATGGTAGGCGTTATATAGAGCATCTGACAGGTGGTTCGGCTTTGCATTGCAACTTGGAGGAACATTTGTCGCAGGCACAATACCGCAATCTTCTTCGTGTTGCTGCGCAAGAAGGGTGCAATTACTTTACTTTTAATATACCGAATACGGTGTGCAACGATTGCGGTCATATAGACAAGCGTTACTTGCACGAATGTCCAGTGTGTCACAGTAAGAACTTGGACTATTTGACCCGTATTATAGGTTATTTGAAGCGTATCAGTAATTTCTCGGAGGCTCGTCAGAAGGAGGCAGCACGGCGTTATTACGCAAATATGCCGAAAGAAAAGTGATGGAAAGCAAAGAGATACACAACTGTTTGAAGCAATATACTCTGTTCCTGTCGGAATATGCGATATGCCTATTAGGAGCAGGCGTTCATACGACGCGGATTATTCGAAATACCTGCCGTATTGCGATGTCGTTGGGTGTAAAAGCCGAAATGACGGTATTGCACAAGACATTGAATTTGACGCTATCTACAGAGGACGGTCAACATGTGTATAACAAAGTGTCGACGATTCAGCCTCGTGCCATCAGTTTCCGTCTGAATACGGACCTTAGTAAATTGAGTTGGGATGCATACGACAACCATTTGCCGATAGACGAGATATGGAAGCGTTACAAAGAGATTTTGTCGCAAGCAAAGATAGGCGACCTTGAGGTATTGGTATTGGTTGGTATTGCGAATGCAGCGTTTTGCGGTTTGTTTGGAGGGGATATGTGGGCTTGTTCTTTGGTAGCAGCAGGCACTTGGATAGGTTACAGCCTTAAGATAGTGATGCTTCGTCATCATGCCAACAGTTTTGTAGTATGGTTCTGTTGTGCGTTTCTCTCATCTCTTATCACCTCGTTAAGTGGTATTCTGCATCTTGGCAGTACGCCAGATATAGCGATAGCCGCCAGTGCGTTGTACTTGATACCTGGCGTTCCCCTTATCAACAGCGTGATAGACACCATAGAGGGACATGCTTTGACGGGCTTTGCTCGATTGATTGATGCAGTACTGCTCATCGGCAGTATGGCGATAGGCTTGTTATCGACCACTTTATTGATTAGCAACATATGGGGGATATCGTTTTAGTACTCTTGAAAGATGCGGTACTTGCGGCTGTTGCCGCCATCGGTTTTTCGGTTATCTCGGATCCTCCACGCAGGACAATTCCTATGACTGCGTTGCTTGCTGCGATAGGTCATGCGGTGCGTTACAGTCTTACACACTTCGCTGGTTTTGACTTGATGACGGGTTCGTTTTTCGGTGCGCTTGTTATCGGCTTTCTGTGTCTGTTGATTGCCTATTGGTTGCACTGTCCTACTACGACGCTGTATATACCGGCTCTTCTACCTATGATCCCCGGTATGTATGCGTACCGCACTATTTTCGCTATTACGCAATTTATGAAATGCACTGTTAATACGGACGATGCGCTGCGCTATATGCTTGAGGTGTTCACCAACGGTATGGTTACTTTTGCAGTTGTTTTCGCCCTGGCAGTAGGGGCGACCCTTCCTACCTTGCTTCTTCGCCGCTGGTGCTTCCAAATGACACGCTACAACAAACATGGGGAGGCATCTCGTCCCCGCAACAATCACTGATGCTTCGGTTTACAGACTATGATATTGTGTTTCAGGAGATTCCTGACGAGACGACACTTGCCATCAATTTGAGTGGTTGCCCTAACCGTTGCAAAGGTTGCCATAGTCCGCAGTTGATGGAAGATATAGGTGAGGAACTGACAGAGAACGCGCTTGACGGCATTCTTGCCCGTTATGCGAGTGCCGTTACTTGTGTGTGTTTTATGGGTGGGGACGGCGATGCAGCGTCGGTGGACCGTTTAGCACAACATGTTCGTAGTCTGCATAAGCGAGCAGGGTGGTATTCAGGCAGAGCCACCTTGCCAGAAGGGTTTGTTGCAGCACATTTCGACTATGTGAAGACAGGTCCCTATATTGAAGCGTTGGGTCCTTTGAGTTCTCCCACAACCAATCAGCGGCTTTATCGTATTGAACAGGGAGCGTTGATTGACATCACAGCACGAATGCGGAAACCTGTCAATATGTAAGCGATAGGCATTATGGTAGGGTTGTTGGTTGACGGATGGCGGGGGCAATTAACAATTAATAATTAACAATTAATATGCAGGGATTTAATTAACAATTAACGGTTAACAATTAACATACAGAGTTGGGTTGAAGGGGTTACAGAGTTTAGAGGGGAACATATTGTTTGACCTGCGAAGGGGAGTTGAGAGCCATAGCACGCTATGGCTCTACAGTTATCATAAACGAAGTTACATACGACGGGCAAAGGACGACGGAGGATGACAGAGGGCTGGAGGGTCTGGGGATTCTGGATGTCTGGGGGATGGTTGGACTGAGGGGAACAAGAGGATTGTCTTTTGAAGGGGAGTTGAGAGCCATAGCACGCAGTTAATAATTAACAGTTAACAATTAACAATTAACATGCAGAGTTGGGTTGAAGGGGTTACAGAGTTTGGAGGGGAACATATTGTTTGACCTGCGAAGGGGAGTTGAGAGCCATAGCACGCTATGGCTCTACAGTTATCATAAACGAAGTTACATACGACGGGCAAAGGACGACGGAGGATGACAGAGGGCTGGAGGGTCTGGGGATTCTGGATGTCTGGGGGATGGTTGGACTGAGGGGAACAAGAGGATTGTCTTTTGAAGGGGAGTTGAGAGCCATAGCACGCAGTTAATAATTAACAGTTAACAATTAACAATTA
>CAVHKB010000114.1:0-8353 GCA_963636305.1 Prevotella sp. P5-108 | reverse complement strand
GACACACGCCGATGAATTTTCTTTGCTTCGTTTCTTTTGTTCATGCAAAAGAAACGAAGAACATTCTTCAATCCAACAACGAAAGGTCATCATGCCTATACCCCACCGCGCATGTTAACTGTTAATTATTAATTGCTTATTCATGTCAATACGGCAACGCCGTCCGTTAAAAAACCTACGACTCCCACATTTCTGCCGCACACCACTGAAAAATCTCAACTACAACAAAACACCTACCCTCGTCGCTCCGAAAATCTCTCCCGAAACGGCCCTTCTTCCGCACTTCCATTTCCAACGAACACTCCAACAAAAAAAGGCCACTCAACGAGCAGCCTCTCTCTCTCAATACACCCGCCATCAACAGGGCTTTATACCCAACAGCGAGGTTATCCTGCAACCAAACGCCTCTTCTAACACGCCACTCCGAAGAAGGTCCTTCGGACTACCCGTCACCATACCTCCATGCTGCCTCATCAGCCACAAACAGTCTGCTGTCTGCAAAGCCAAATCCAAATCATGCGTCGACACCACCACCGTTTTACCTTGTTCATGCGCCATCGCCTGCAACAAAGCAAAAGTCTTGTAGCGACCAGGCAAGTCCAAATGAGCAGTCGGCTCATCTAATAGCACAATAGGCGTCTGTTGCGCAATCGCCTTCGAAAGCAACACCCGTTGTTTCTCACCGTCACTCAGACTGTTGAAATAACGGTCCCGCAAGCCTGCAAGGTCGCACTGCGATATGGCCTTCTCTATCTGTGCCTCGTCACCCGCAGACAGTCCCCCCAATAAATTGGAATACGGATAACGACCCATACCCACTATATCCTGCACACTCGTATTCGCCAACGCCGTACGCTCCGTCAAGACCAATGCTATCAAACGCGCCGTTTCTTGCGAGGAAAGACTCTGCAAATCCTTGCCACACAGCAATATACGCCCTCCGTACAACGGCTGTATTCCCGCTATCGTACGAAGCAGGGTCGATTTGCCACAACCGTTTGTACCCAACAGGCATATCATCTCGCCCTCACCCGCACGCAAACGCAAGTGTTCCTGAACGATACTTCCTTTATAACCTATCGATAGGTCTTCTATCTCCATTCTCATGCCGCAAAGATACACAATTATATCCAATCAGTCAACAAACGGACATACTACCCTCCTTCGCCCTGTCAACCAACTGCATTCCCCCTGATTTCTATATGTTATTCTTATGAGATTCTTATGTGATTCTTATGTGATTATCGAATCTGTTGCCTGCAACAAACGAAACAATCACCCACCCCCGTTATACCGCATTTTAACAACCAAAATTGGACATTTGTAAAATTATCCATATCTTTGCAAACTGAATGAATATAGCAATCATTGGATATGGCAAAATGGGGCATATCATCGAACAAGTAGCCCTCCAACGACGGCATACCGTTGTCTGTATAATCGACAAAGACAATGTATCCGACTTCCATTCCGACGCCTTCCGCACTGCTGAAGTCGCCATCGAATTCTCAACCCCTCTCACTGCCGAAAACAATATACGGGCAGCATGGAAAGAAGGCATACCCGTCGTCTGTGGCACTACCGGTTGGAACATCAACAAACTGCGGCAAGAGATCTACGAACAACAAGACTCCTGCAACGCTGCAACCTGCCTACCGCAACAAAACGGACTGCTTTGGTCCTCCAACTTTAGCATAGGCGTCAATCTGTTCTTCGCTATCAATCAACGGTTGGCATACCTCATGAGCAACAATCCGCAATACAAACCCTCGCTTACCGAAATACACCATATACACAAGTTAGACGCTCCCTCAGGCACCGCAAAAACCATTGCAGAACAAATCGCTTTCGCACTGCAATGCAATCCCAATGCTGTCCCCATTCAATCCATTCGCGAAGGAGAAGTTCCCGGCACGCATTCTGTCACATGGAACAGCGATGACGACGAAATACAAATCACACACATCGCACATTCACGCAAAGGATTTGCAACGGGTGCCGTACTTGCAGCAGAGTGGATGAAAGGCAAAAACGGCTATCACAATTTCAACGAAGTATTAGGACTATGAAAACTTTCAACCAAAGAATAAAAGAAACCACAAGAAAAGACTGGATAAAGGCGTCTATATGGAGCGCATTATACATCGCTTTCGTACTCTGGGTAGCATGGAACGACTGGGCAAGCCTCGGCTGGTTAGCACTATTACCTGTCATAATCGACGCCTTTACTACACGATACATCAAATGGAACTGGTGGCGGAAATACAAAGACAAAAACAAAAGCCTCTACACGCTCTTCTCGTGGATCGATGCCATCATCTTCGCTCTTGTCGCAGTCTATTTCATTAACCTCTACATCTTTCAGAACTACCAGATACCAACCAGTTCCCTCGAAAAAAGCCTGCGCGTAGGCGACTTCCTCTTTGTAAGTAAGGCAAGTTATGGTCCCCGCATCCCAAATACGCCGTTGTCTTTTCCTCTCGTGCAGCACACTTTCCCGAAGTGGCTCGGAGGGACAAAGTCATATATAAGCAAACCGCAATGGGACTACAAGCGATTGGCAGGCTGGGACACGCCCAAGAAAAACGATATCGTCGTATTCAACTTCCCTGCAGGAGACACCGTCTGCCTCAAACAACAGGCTACCGATTATTACTCTCTCTGCCACTACTATGGCAGAAACATCGTCCATAGCAGAAAAGACATCTTTGGCGACATCGTCACACGACCCGTCGACCGGCGCGAAAACTATGTCAAACGATGCGTAGCAGAACCTGGCGACACCCTGCAAATCATCAACAACCAAATCTACATCAACAGTCAACCGCTACCCGACAATCCTGGCGTGCAGTATAACTACTACATTCAAACAACAGGCAGCATACTCACGGCTTCCACACTCGATAAACTGGGAATCGCCAAAGACGACAGACATATCCTTTCCTCCGCCACACAAACAGGCTTGCAGGAGATATTGGCAATGGAACTGGACCCCTCACTGCCTGTTTACCACTTCCCACTTACAAAGAATATGGTAGAACAACTCAAGCAAAATCCGCACATCAAAGAAATAAAGAAAGAGCCTGAATGGCGCGGAGGCGATGTTTACCCGCTTGGACATACCACATGGACTCGAGATAACTACGGTCCTATATATATGCCCCACGCAGGAGAGGTCATCATGATAACCAACGACAACTATTGGGTCTATAAGCGCATAGCCGACGCCTACGAACATCAGCCTATGCAAATAGGTTCGCCATATACATTCAAGATGGACTACTATTGGATGATGGGCGACAATAGGCACAACTCTGCAGACAGCAGATACTGGGGTTTCGTACCCGAAGATCATATCGTCGGACGACCTGTCTTCATCTGGCTAAGCATAGAGAAAGATAAACCCTGGGGGCAAGGGCATATACGGTGGAACCGTATCGGCAACAATGCGGCACAATAACATGAGAGTCTATCCGACATCCTACCTACCTCCCATAAGTTATTTCTGTACCTTAATCCATGACAACATCAAACAAGGTACCGACTGCATTCGTCTGTCTGTCGAGCAACACGAAACCTACCCCAAACAAACCTTGCGCAATCGTTGTCTAATAACTGGCAGTAACGGCATACAGAGTTTGAGCATTCCTGTATGTCGTGCCGAACAACCGACAACCGCCGACGGACATATCTGCTCCGCACGGAAAACCAACCAAGTCCGTATCAACTACCAAACTCCTTGGCAGCACCAGCACTGGATGGCACTCGTTTCCGCCTATCAGCATACACCCTTCTTCTTTTATTACCAGGACTTTCTACTACCCCTCTACCAACAACCCTGCGACATGCTCCTACAATGGAACACACAACTCATGCAGGTCCTGTTTCAGTTGCTCGATATTCCTGCCTCCATCCAATATACCTCCCACTGGGAAAAAGCGGACGACAGTGTATTCTGCAACCCGCAAAACGGCAACCACACAACCAACATACCCCTACCACCCTACTGGCAGATATTTTCCGAAAAAAATGGGTTCTTACAGAACCTGAGTATCGTGGACCTGCTTTTTAACATAGGTCCAGAAGCAAAAGACTATCTTTATCGCTATGCAGAAAAATCTTGATTGGAAGAATCTCGGTTTCACATACACCGAAACCGATTACATCATTCGTGCCACCTACCAAAATGGAAAATGGTCCAAACTAAGGGCCACCAAGGATAAGTACATCAAGATACATTCCTCCGCCACTGGACTCAACTACGGACAAGAAATCTTCGAGGGACTCAAAGCATTCCGTGGTATAGACGGCAAGGTAAGGATATTCCGCATGGAAGATAACGCCGTCCGTATGCAGAACTCCGCAATAGGTCTCTGCATGCAACCTGTCCCCACCGAACTCTTTTGCGAAGCCGTCAAACTGTCCTGCAAGAAAAATATCGACTACCTCCCTCCTTGCGAATCAGGGGCTTCCCTCTACTTCCGACCGCTGTTAATCGGTCTATCCCCGCGTATCAGTGTAAGCCCGGGCGATGATTTCGAATTCATTGTCATCGCCTCACCTTCAGGTCCCTACTACCACGAAGGCTTCATCTCCTCCCATTTCATCATCAATCGGCAAGTCGACCGTGCAGCACCCTTAGGTACAGGACCCTTCAAGGCGGGAGGTAACTACGCCGCTGCTTTCCGCGCCACTGAACCTGCACACCAGCAAGGAATGACCTGCGTCTTCCTTGACGCAAAGACCAAACGATACATCGACGAATGTGGCGCAGCCAATTTCTATGGCATCCACTATAATGCCAACGGCGATATTGCTGGCGGGAAATATGTAACCCCGCGCTCACGCTCTATATTGGCAAGTGTTACCAACCGTAGTCTTATGACATTGGCTGCAGATATGGGCATGCACATAGAACAACGGCACATACCTGTCGCCGAGTTGGGAAAATTCAACGAGTGTGGTGCCTGCGGTACGGCTATAGCAGTGGCTCCTGCTTCCACCATCATCGATACCGACAAGAACATCACTTACTCCTTCGGCGAAAAACCAGGCAAAGTATCTACCCTGCTCAATCAGTCTTTACAAGACATACAATACGGACGCACCAACGATTCGCATCATTGGTGTACCCTCTTGAAATAAAACCGCTGTAACTGTCTTTAGAACACTATCTTCACTGCCTTGTCCTTGCGTTTCATCGCACCGACAGCGTGATACTTTACTATATACACATTGCCCGGAACGAACTTCTCTGTAGGCAGTTCCACAATATTCTCTTGCGGCGACAACTGTTTGCTGTACATCAAATGTCCCTGCAAGTCATATATCCCAATCTCTCTGTTTCCGTCAGCCACAGGTACATATACCACATGAGTCGGGCGGTCATAATGAATGCTGTCTATAGCAACTGTCAATCGTCTACTGTCCGCGTCCTCTCCGTCAAGCGTACGAAGAACTATCGGCGAGGACAGAGCCGTCAAATGCTCTTCACACCCCTTCGACTCACTGCACTGTATCTGAAAATAGTAGTCCTTATTCGGCGTCAGCCCATTTAGATAGTAACAAGTATACAACGAGGGATCTACTCCCGACACATTCATACTCTCTATACTGCACTCCCTGCCTTTATACAGATATACCGCCTCTTTGTTGCAGGTCACACTGAAAGCATCCACCGCTACACCAGTGCCGCCCAACGACTCATACACCAATTGGAACGCAATATAATTGTCCTCCTCACTAAACGAGGTGCTGTAGGTCTGCTTACGAGATGTACGAAGAACCTCCACCTCATCTACCTTCTTCCACGCTGTACCGTTGTACGCATTCAGCGTTATCACGCCCACCGACTCGTCACTCGTCGTAAAGGCATTATACCAGAACGACAATCCGGTGATAGGCTGTATATAAGTCGGCGTACTAACCTCCTCCTTGTTCTCCTTAAACCAAATCGCATAAGTCCCGTCAGAATGTGCAGTACTGGTCACCCTGACGAAATTGCTGCTCCATCCCTCCTCTATTATGCTTACCTCAGAAGAGAAATTCTCAAAACTTTGCACCGTCGTACTCCGATGATCCGACAACTCATACACCGTCAGATAATAGAACTCTGCATCCGTCTGTGGCTCCCAATTGACTATGGCGGTATAAGGAGTCACAGCCGTAAACGCTTTGAACTCAGGCTGACGGATATAGACTGGACGCTGCGACGAACCGCTTAACGACACCACTTCCATATTGTTCCCCTGACGAACAGTCAGGCTGCTCGTCACCTCACTGCAACGCATCGCCTGCGGATTATAACGCAACCAAAACGCTTGCTCTATCGTCGAATCGGCCTGTACCTGCAAACTCAACGAGGTACCCCACGCTGCCGAATCCGACGACAACTGGAAACCGTCTTTACTCGTCACACTTACCGGCGACTCTGGGTCAAGCGACATCCCTTGTAGCAACACCTGTTGAACTGCAGGCGTCGAACGGCGCGTGCTGCTGTCGTAATACGACTGAAACGCTTCCAACGGCGTGGGGAACAGCAGGAACTTCTGAACCCCGTCGTTCTTATATACAAACGATATATCTGTCCCCAACTCTTGTATATCCAACAGCGGTGACAACACCGTGCCGTCCGACAACTTCGGACTGAACTGCGTCACGCCCTTTGTTCCGGGGAACGGATCACTCGCCAACGAAGATGTCTGCGTTCCACCATGAGCCGCCTCCACATAATAACGCAACTGCGTACCGTTGTTCGGCGTATTGTTCGACCATGCCGACGCATTGTAGATGATATGCCATATCAACATCCCTGAACCCGCTATACTGCTCGCAGGACTGTCCCAACCTACATACTGCCTGTTCTCAAGCAACAGAAACTCTACCGGACTCGGATTCGAACCCGACAGGTTATGTGCGCCGTTCGCAATCAAATAAGCCGTGTTGTCTGTGTTCAACGGCGACAGACTGTAACGACCCGCTTCCGTCAGTTGTACAGGTGACAACCAACCTAACATGAATCGCTCATAAGCGGTATAGGCAGGTGGAGTCTTGCCGTTACCGTTGTAACTGCCGCTACACATAATCGACCAACTGCCTACCGTGTAACGGTACGAATTGTCGGTATCGTAAAAATCAGGCAATCCTAACACATGACCGAACTCATGACAGAATGTACCTATACCGCACATCTGACTACCCCTACTCGAACGAAGTTCCGAGGTACAAGCATAATCAAATATACGAACCGTTCCGTAGGTAGGCGAATTGACCACTACTGAGCGGTGCGGCCAAACGGTATTCTCGCCTCCTCCCTCTGCCTCATTATGTCCTGCATAATATACAAACACATTGTCTATCACACCGTTGCCATCCGTGTCATACTGCGACAAATCTACACCCGCCTCGTATGCCTTCGTGCAGGCTTGCACAATCATCTCACGGGCATGAACATTACTGCTGTTACCCGAGTTCGCACCGTAATACGAATACGACTCGTCCAAATCGTATGGACCGTACACATCAAACTGAGGAGAGAATACACCGTTCGAGCAGGCTTTGAAATAGTCCCGTGCCGAACCTACGCCACCATTGTCGGAATAACCCTCTTCGTTCAACAAACGGGTATAAGCCTCCTGTGGATTCGAGATAACAAACTTGAGGTCGGAGAAATTAACCAATATCACTAAACTCTTGGGAGAACCCGTCAGAGGATACGACGACACTGCCTGCTTCTGTTGTGCCACCCTGCGTTGGTTCTGTACGCGCTCCGAAACAACGATGCCTTTCTGCATGCTGCCCAAAAACGCCTTCTCGCTCGATGTACGCAACGATAAATTATGCGCCAGCATATCGGTCTCCTGCACATCGCCCGTCGCCGTGAAACGCAAATAACAGTAACCCGATTCGCTTTTCCTAATGGCGTAACCGTCCTCAGTCAGCATATACGACGACCATTCGTCACCTGTCAGACGCACTCGCAATTCGCTGCCGTCCGACTGAACTACCGTAAACACTTCCGGTGAAGCAGGAACGGCTAACAACAACACAGCACTAAGGCATGACACACATACCGATATAATTCTCTTTATCTTCATATTCCTTTACGCTTTCGATAACGGCAAGTTACCACATTACACGGCAAAGATACAATTATCATATTAATTAAACAAGAGCCAACTGCCATTTCCCTGCTATTCTCCTACAATTACCCTGCAATCACCCCACTATTTCCATTCAATCGCCCTGCCATTTTCCCAAAAATACCCCTCCGCCAAGCCCCATCATTCCTACCACTTTCAAAGGTTTTATATACGATTTATATAGGACGCATATAGGACGAATATAGGATGAA
>CAVHKB010000113.1:0-8413 GCA_963636305.1 Prevotella sp. P5-108 | reverse complement strand
GCCAAAGTCTGCAACTCAGGGGCGACATTCGTATTCCGAACATCGCTCTCCGTCAGTGCGTCATTGTCTAAACGCTCTTGTAAGGCCTCACGCTCTGCTTTGGCTGCTGCTTGTGCAGCGGTATCGGCAATGGTTAGAGCGTTGCCAGTAGGCCCAGTACCTCCAGCGGAATGTTTAGTCGCTCCCGGTACGGTAGAACTACTTGCAGAATTGTTTCCTCCTTGTTTTTCTTTCTTGCCTCGCTGTCCGCCTTTAGGCTTTCCATCTCGCTGTTGTCTCCCCGAAGAGCTGCTACCGCCTGTACCTTGTATAGGCGCGCCATCATTAGATTGCTGTCCATTGTCGTTTATATCTACATTAAAATTATCTTTTACGGCTTGCCCGAATGTCTTTTGAGCATTACCTGCGAACAAGTCCGCATTCGTTCCTTGCACATCGTCAAAGAAATGGTTGAATAAGTTCTTGAGTTCGTTCTTGCTCTTATAGGCAAAAAGGGTAGCCAATTTGACGGCAAAGTTACTAAATCTTTCTGATATAGTAGGTGTGCTATCCATATTTGTTTGCACTTTCGCTGTAGCCATAGCCTGCTCGGCTTGCTCAGCAGTGCTATTACGACCTATGGCAGCAAACTCCGGTTGTTGAATAGCCGCATAGTAAGCCACGATAGCTTCCTGTACATACTCCTTGATACGAGCGTCTGTCGGAGATTTAAGGTCTCGGTACATTACTTCGACCAATGCTTTCTTGGCAGCGTCGGGCAGAGCGTTAAACATCGTGCGTATCTCGCCATATTTAGAACCGCTGAATAGGGTCTCGGTAACAATGCTTGCCAAGTCATCTATTGCTTCGGGCGTAACGACACCGTCTTTGAGAGCGGTTTGATATTGCACATCACTGATAACGCCTTTGCTCCGTAGGAATTCAAGCGCTTTGGCTGCATTCTCTCGGATTACTTTTTTGATTGTAGCCTCATCATCATCGCTTTTGAGCAGTATTTCGATAAAACGACCTGCGTTATCTCCTAACTTTTGCAGCGTCTCTTTGGTGTTTATGCGTTGCGCACTACCGCTTTCGAGGTCTTGGGCGGTCATATTACCCAAACGGATAGCCTCGTTGTCCTCGACATCAGCGATACGGACAAGCACGGGCGATTGTATTTGGTCTATTGCCTCTGCGGTAAGACCAAACTCGGCAGTGTGTTCTCGCAAGTATTGCTTGTAGGTTTCCACACTCTGCGGGTGATTGTCATACATCTCTTTGAGAGCAGCCGTACGGTTGTTACCTTGTATAACCTCACCACGAGCGTTGATAATAGGCGCACCCGTGTAGGCAGTAGCACCTGTCGTTATCTCCTCCGGTCGTATCTGTTGCGCCATCTGTCGTGCTTTGCCGACACTGACTTGGTCGGTACGCTCTTTGGGCTGTGCCTCGTCGATAAAGAACAACGGGTTGCGTCTGCCGTCTTTGTGCGAGGGCTGCACCGCACCTGCATCCACGACAGCGTAGTGCGCCTTGACTTGGTCTTTAGTCTCCGTACCAAACGCAATGCTACACTCTTTGCCGTCAGCTCGGTCACTAATCGGTGCTTGGCGGTCTATACGATAGCCATTCACCATACGATAGCCACGCTCACGAGCCGCCTGCGGGTTGTCCTCTACCCAATCAGGAACGATTTCCTCCTCTTCCGGGGCGGAGTTAAGGAGTTCGTTCAACGCATTCTCCGAATCGTTCCCAATGGGGCGATAGTCAAGCTCTTGTAACTCCTGCGCAGTGTAGGGAATAAAAGTGTTCCCTGCCTGCTGAACATAGAATAGTCCGTCTATGAGAACCGTCATCCGTATAGGACCGGTATCACCTTGCGCAAAGGTAAGGCGATTTAATCCCTGCAATTGTTCATCAGTCAATTGCACCGGTGTTTTTTCTGCTTGCTCAGGCTCTGTCGGCTCTTGGTTTTCGGATGTGTCGAACTTTTCCTCTGCCTTTATCTGTCCCACATTGGTATTAGCAACTGCATCAGTGTTTGTCATTCCTTGCGAGACAGAACTCAATTCGGATGTGCCCCTTACTGCTTCATAGATAGATTTTAGATAGGGGCGTATCTCATTACCCAAGTCCTCAATCATAGCTTTCGAGAACTGCGCAAAGTCCCGCACTCCGCTTTCGACATAAGCAGCTCCAATAATCACATAGTCCGAAAATTCCTCAGGGTCAATACCCATATTCAGTCGGCTTTTGCGGGCTTGTATGCGTTTGCGTGCTTCATCTACCGCTGCTTGTGTAACAATTTTGTTATCAGCAAATTGTCCGTTACGCTGTTCTGCACCCGCTTGCGGAGCGGTAGTTTCAGTAGCAGCCGTCTCGGTAGGAGCGGCAGCAGCTTCTTTCAGGCGTTGGGTGAATAATTGTTGTGCAGCCGTTGCCTGCTCTTGCGTAAGCTGCTCATCCACGACATTCTGTTCTTGCGGCTCGGCCTGCTCCTTTTGTAATTCAAAGCCGTTCTGCTGCAAGTCTTGGAGCGTAAATGGTCTGGTGCGGTTTCCATTCTCGTCAATGAGATAGTAGTTATCACCCTCTACCTCTGCGGTAACGGTCGTGCCATTGCCTACGAACGTAACACGCTGCGGTTCGGCAGGCGTGTGGTCGTTGTCATCGGCAGGCGTTTCGTCGCCCTCATTGTTCTCCTCTGTATTTTCCTCTTCGCTCTCTGCACTCTCCTCTGTGGCTACGGGAACGAGTTGGTCTATGGCTTCCTCCGGGGTGAATGTAACTTGCCCTGCGTCGGTATCGATAACGATATTGCCATTGGTGTCGTAATGTACCTGCGAGGTAGCACCATCCGAGTTGGGGACAGTTACCATACTGCCCTCCGGGAATAGTTGCTCCGCTTGAAATTTGATATTCGACTGCCGTATCTCGTCTGCTGCGTTCTCGGCTACAGTACCCTGATTGACAATGGTAATGATGTCTTTGGTCGGTATCTGCCGTACCTGCTGTGTCGTATGCCCCTTTTCATCGGTCGTCTCGGTTACTACAACACAACTCTTATCGGACTTACCCAAGTCGATATTGCCGTCTTCATCATAGACAACTTTACCTTTTCGGATGTAACTCGTAGTGTTGTCCTCATCGCCACGGATAATAGCGTGTTCTATATTGCCCGATGTGCTATTCGAGCGTTGCTGATAGAACTCCGTTATCTGCTGCTCGTGGGCTTCCTGCCCTGCTACGGCTGACTGTTGTACGAGGTCTTTGCCGAGTAGGTCTTGGTACTTACCTACAACGGAGTAGATAAGTGCTTTCTTGTCTGCATCGGAGAGGCTGCTATCCATAACGACCGAGCGGATGTAGTCGTGCGCCTTACGCCCAAACTCGCCCGAACGAGATTCACTCATAATTTGATTGAACGCCAGCTTCTGTTGCTCGGACATCGTCTTTTTGAGGCTCGCCATATCCTTTGCGTAGGCGGCATAGTAGAGAGCCGTACTACCATAGCCCAAAGCGAATACAGACGGAGCAAGACCCAAAACGGTATCTATCTGTGCGTCTAATGTAAAGCCGGCTGCCTTTCGGTCGGTATCGGTAGTCGCAACCAATTTTATTAAGCCGCCTACTTCCTCCTCTGCAAACTCCTCAATAAATCCGCCAACCTTTGACATCCTATGTATCTCGGTGAGATAGGGGTTGCTTGATATGTGGCGTATGGTCTGCACCAAAGTATTCCCCTCGACCTTTCTTGCCAATTGCCCCAATCGCTTGCTGCTTGCTATGAGTGCCTTGGTAGGCTTTAGTACTTTGAACGGGGTAAAGAATACCTCCGAGAAATTCTCCGAGAAGTTATCTACTGACGAGTTCCAAAGTGCTTCGCCAAATCCTTGTTGGCTGCCCTCTACTCGCCCTCCGTAATCAAAGCCGTCTTCTGTTGCTTTCAGTTGCGGTAGGATAGTACCCGTCATACGAGAGGTAGTCCCCTCTGCTACTTTGGCGGGGTTTAGGAAAGCGGTCATACCTGCGGCATATCCGACATCTGCGATAGTAGCACCGACGAACTTCGTTCCGACTTTTCGAACCATATTACCAAAGCTTTTCGTGGCGAGTTTTCTACCACCCCTCTCTGCAAGTTTCACAGTGAACTTATAGATACCACGAGTAAGCGTGTTTGTCAGTACCGATTCTGCACCACCCGTTGCGATAAACTGCAACATAAACGGAATAGACGCAGCGGTTGTCTGTCCTGCCTTATACCAACGCCCTAACTTGTCGGAGTAGTACATAGAGGTTGCCATATAGTTAGCAGCACTCTCGAGCAGTAACTCCTCATCGGGAGTCAGTTTCTCCTCTCTGTCGGCTTTTTCTGCTGCTCGCATAAGTTCGAGCGAATTGGTCATCGCTCCGAGACCCATATCCCAAGTGTCCGTTTTGGTGAGAGTGCCGCCCAATGCTTTACCAAATCCTTTCTTCTCATCTACTGCCGAAATCATCTCTTGTGCGTCGGTAGCAAATTGTTGAGCGGCTTTCAGTGTGGCTAACTGCTGCGTTTCATATACCTCTGCACGGCTCTTTCCGTGTGTGGCCGTATATCGTGCATCGACAAATCTCTCAAAGATACTTGATTCGTTATCCCGCTTTTCTCTCTCTGCTGTTAATTGGTCAATACGAGTATTGATGGCCTCCTCTAATTGTGGGAGTAATCGCTCATTCTGTGCTTTGGCGGCTTCCATACCCAACTGCTTATCGCTCTTTCTGCCGTAAGTCCAACTTTTCATTGCCTCATCCTCGTAGCCCATAAACGCTTCCTCTCGTACTCGTTCGAGGTCTGCGCCATACTTGGCGGAGAAAGCATTGGCGAGTTCTATGTTCATCTGCTCGCCATACTTGGCATTGAACAAGCGATTGACCTCATCCTCGTACTGCGTGCCGTACTTGTCGTTAAACGCTTGGTTTAACTCTCGGCTGTACTGCTCGCCATACTTTTGAGTGAATAGGTTGTTTGCCTCCTCGTTATACTGCTCGTCGGCTTGCTCCGGTGTCAGTTTGCCCGCATTAACCATCGTTTGGTACTTGGCCTGAGCGGCGATAATGTCAGGGTCGCTCTTTTGCAGGTTCTCGTACTTTTTCTTGATGTTCTTGAACTCCGGGCTGTTCTGCAAGGCTTGGTAGCGTTTGACAATGGCTTGGTATTCGGGGTCTTGCTGCTGCAACGCTCTGTACTTAGCCACGATATCGGCATACTCTTTGTCCTTTTGGAAAGCATCGATATACACTTTCTCGTTGTTGTAGTAGTCTTGCTCCGCTTTGTTAAGTGCTTTCTTACCCTCCTCCGTGTATTGCGACCAGTTACGAGCGTGTTCAACGGCAATGTCCGCCTGTGTCATACCGGGCTTAACGGACATTCTCATTGCTGCCTCGTAGTCGGTAGTCGGTTGCGTGAATATCTGCGCACCCATAGCCTGATTCATAGAGTTCTTGAATTGGTCTTGGTGCGCTTTCTCCTCCTCTATGCCCGGAGCAAACGGAACGGGATTAGGAATAGTCGTGTCGCTGCCGATTTTCGCCACTGCCGCTGCCTGCTTCTGCTCCTGCATTTTCTTGAGCAGGCTTGCATCACCCAACGCCTCATCGGTGGTGAGATTAGGGTTGGCTTGTATAGCCTCGCTCTTGGGTGCGGTTACTATATCTGCCGCAGACTGTTGTGCGTCTTCACTTTTGACAGCGGTATCAGTAGCGTCAGCAGGTTGGGCTACGCCAAAATACTTTTGTACAAAGTCGTTATAGGGGCGCATTTTCATTCCGTGCGACTTTGCATAGTCGTAAAAGGACTTTTGCCCTTTCTCGCTGCTTGTCTGTTTGCGGAACTCATCTATGGTCATTCCACTTTTAAGCAGGTTTTTCTTGCTTGCTATATCGTAGAGTTGAGAAACGCCGTCTTGCGTTTGGATATCTTGTTGTGCCATTGTCGTTTTTGGTTTGAGATTGTTTTACATATCAAAATCATCTTCTTCATTTTCGGCTGCACCGCCCCAACCGCCATCAACAGGGTGACCCTTTTCAGCAAATTTGACATCTTGCCCTCCTTTGGCGATTACTTCTTGCAGCATTTTATCTAATCGAGCATCCACATTAGCGAAAGAACTTGTCAAATTGTAGAAGCGGTTAGCGTCGGAAATCCATACATACTCGCCGTCTTTCTCTTGCAGTACGCCCTGCCGTAGCAAGTTAGTCTTTAGCTCATCGATTTTGGGGTTTTTCTCCTTTTTCTTCTTCTCATCATTCGTTTCGATTAGCTGCTTTATGCTGTTCTGTAATTGCCCCATATACGCTTTGGCGTACTTCTCCGGCACTTCGTACATAGCATACCCCGTATGATTGCCATTGACATCCTGCTTAGGTATAGACATTACGACAGTACCGCTTTTCCCGCTACCGCTACCACTACCTCTACCTCTACCATTAACGGTTCTCGGCAGTACCTCTCGGTAGCCATTGACGGTTTTATCGCCACCCGTAACGGAGGTAACCTTACCGCCACCCTGCGTAGTAGTCTGCTCTGCACCACCCTGCGTAGTAGTCTGTTTCATTTTGGTAGCAAAGTCTTTGATGTACTGATTGACGGCTTTCGTACGCTCCTGCTCGTATTGCAGTTCTCTACCTTTGACAGCGTCATCGACTGCCTTGCCCAAGCCCTGCACGGTGAGATTGGCTTTGTCTGCTGCCTCGCCTGCCTCTTTGGCTATCTTATCTTTGTCCCGCTTATACACATTACCGCCCGCAGCAGCCGTAGCAATATCGGTAACGACACCTAATGCGTTGCGCCACCCTGCCTCTTTCTGCTTAAACCGCTCCAACTTGGCTTTCGCCTCCTGCTCGGCTTTGTATTTTTCCGGGTCAAAACCTAACAACGCTCCGACATCGCCTTTGTACCGACCCGTTACGGGGTCTATATCATAGGCGTTGGCAAGCGGGTCTCGGTAGTTCGTGTTAAACTCATTCACCGCTGATTGGTCTATGCTACCATCCACCTTACGGAATGGGCTGTAGGTAGCACTTGTCTCGGTTGTTACCGACGGGTCTTTGACCGTAGTCTTTACCTCCGGCTCTTTCGTTTCAGTAGTCGTCTTGGCACTCGTATGCTCTACAGACGCTCTGTTCAATCGTACTTTATCATCTATCGCCATATCACAAAACCATTATTCTTTTAGACCATTATCTACGTTTAGGGAGTGCGCCATACGGATTGGATGTCCCAATTGTTGAATTGTGGCGCGGCTTATTCCAACTTATGTTGTTCCACATATCCATTTCTTTGGAAGGGTCGTTCAGCTTACTCTTTGCCCCCTGCATAGTAGGAGCCATTGAGGTAGCCGCCTTGCCCGGCATTGTGCTTGCTTCTTTGGCAGAGTAGTCAGCCACCTCATCTGCTGTCGGTTTAGTAATCTGCGCTTTTGCCGTATAACTATCCAAGATACTACCAAACGCATTGGCAGCGTTAGACGCAAGAGTGGCGTAAGTGGTATCACGCTCCGCACGGCGAGCTTGGTCATCCTTGAACTTCTCGTGCTTCACATTCTCCGCCTCTTTCAAGAAACTATCTCTGTTCTTACTTGCGTCAGCCGCAATACCGCCCATAAGGTCTGCACGACCATTCGCTACCGATTTCTGCACACCCAACGAGAACTCAGGTGTAGCACCCGTAATAGCCGCTACATTACGAGCATTCTCTATCTGCTGCTCCGAGCTGCGGTCATACTCACGCAACGCCTTTTGGTTCTCACTACGAGCCAACGGGTCTTCATAAGCCCTCGCCTCATTATACGCTACCTGACGAGCTGCCTCTGCGTCTGCTGAACTCTGTATTTTCTTGTTGTTCAACGCAGACATAATACCACTCGCAGCCTGCCCGGCTAACGAAACTATTGTACCAATTGGAATCATTTCTGTATCTCCTTTGTTTAGTTATTATTCATATCCCCCTACCACCTACCCCTATGGGGGTCTATACCCCTATGGTATTCGGCTTTTGGTGTATATCTCTTTTATGTGTATAGCAAGTCCCCTGCCCTACCCCGCCTATGGGGGTTCGTACCCCTCCCTCCTCATTGCCTTTCGCTCTCCTCTCCTGCTTGCTCTGCTGCTCCTCCTCTCTACTCTCGCTTGCTCCTCCTTACTCGTTGTGCGTTGCCTACTCCTCTGCTGCTCCTCCTGCTCTACTCTCCTGCGTACGCTCGTGCCTGCTCGTGTATATGCGTATGCGTGTGCGTATGCGTACTCTCATGCGTGCGTGTGTGCGTGTATGCGTGTATGTGCGTGCGCATAGTAGGTATATTCTATTATATTATTTCTTGTATATATTATATTCTAAAAGAGAAAATATATAAAAGAGAAAAGGTTCTATAAATTGTATAAGTACTTAATAATC
>CAVHKB010000112.1:0-8484 GCA_963636305.1 Prevotella sp. P5-108 | reverse complement strand
TCGTCTGTAACTTCGTTTATGCCAACTGTAGAGCCATAGCGTGCTATGGCTCTCAACTCCCTTTCAACAGACAAACACTCTGTTCCCCTCAAAACCATGTAACCCCATCAATATATTGTTGTATTTGTGGCATACCGCGCCTTTTAATTGTTAAATATCAATTGTTAATTGAATGTATCCCCCAGACATCCAGAATCCCCAGACCCTCCAGCCACCTTTCATCATCCGTCGTCCTTTGCCCGTCCTTTGTAACTTTGTTTAGGCTAACTGTAGAGCCATAGCGTGCTATGGCTCTTAACTCTCTTTCAACAGACAAACACCTTGTTCCCCTCAAACTACACATCGCCCTTCGACCCCTCCCTGCATGTTAATTGTTAATTATTAATTGTTAATTCCCCCCTCTCTTTTCCCCTTTCCGACAATATAACAAACCAATTAAGCTAATTATTGCTCCATAACACTTGAACAATCCGAAAAAAATACCTAACTTTGCGCGCCTTTTGTACTTCGATATTCAAGGCAACGATAATGTAGAAATCATAACTAATTAAGAAACTGATAATGAGAATTCAAGTAAGCAAGGTAAATCAACCGAACTGGAAAGAAATCAATGTTCACGCTAATCTACCCGAAAACCTCAAAAAGTTAGAGGAATTAGCCTATAATCTTTGGTGGGTCTGGAATGCAGACGCCAAAAACATCTTTCGGAATATCGACAACACCGTTTGGCACCAATCAAGTTCCAACCCTATCATTCTCTTGAACCGTATATCCTACGAGCGACTCTTGGAGTTGGGCAAAGATGAGCAGTTCATGGCACAATTGGACCATACCTATGCCGAGTATCGCGCATATATGGACGAACCCAAAGACACCAAAAAACCAAGCATTGCCTACTTCTCTATGGAGTACGGACTCTCACACATACTCAAAATCTACTCCGGCGGATTAGGTATCTTGGCGGGTGACTATCTGAAAGAAGCATCCGACTGCAATGTCGATATGACAGCCATCGGATTCCTCTACCGATATGGTTACTTCACTCAAACTCTCTCGCCCGAAGGACAACAGATAGCCAACTATGAACCGCAGAACTTTGCAAACCTGCCACTCAAACAAGTAAAGAACCCAGATGACACACCTATGGTTATCGAGGTACCTTATCCTGGCAGAATCGTCTATGCTTACTTGTGGAGAGTAGCCGTAGGCAGAATCAGTCTGTACCTTCTCGATACCGATAACGACCTTAACTCCGAATACGACCGCTCAATCACCCACCAACTGTACGGAGGCGATTGGGAAAACCGTATCAAACAAGAGATAATGTTAGGTATAGGAGGTATCCTCGCTCTCAAAAAATTAGGAATAAAAAAAGATGTATATCACTGCAACGAAGGACACGCCGCCTTTATAAATGTACAACGGCTTGTTGACTTGATTCAGGAACAAGGCTTGAATTTCAATCAGGCGATCGAAGTGGTACGCTCTTCCTCACTATACACCTGCCATACTCCTGTACCTGCAGGACACGACTCGTTCGAAGAAGGACTCTTCTACAAGTATATGAGCGAATATCCTGCTAAATTAGGTCTTGATTGGGCGCAGTTTATTGACTTGGGACGCGAACATCCCGGTACCGGCGAAAAGTTCTCCATGTCAGTATTCGCTTGCAATACTTCACAGGAAGTCAATGGTGTCAGCCGCCTGCATGGTACGGTATCCCAAAAAATGTTCGCCCCTATTTGGCCTGGCTATTATCCTGAGGAACTCCATGTAAGTTATGTCACTAATGGTGTGCACATGCCTACTTGGACGGCATCCGAATGGAAAACCGTCTATAAGGAAACATTCCCAAAACAATGGTACAAAGACCAATCCAACGCACAACTTTGGGAGCCGTTCAATAGTCTGCCCGACGAGGTAATTTGGAAAACCCGTATGTCTCTCAAGACCAAACTAATCGACTATATCCGTGAACAGTTCCGCGAAACTTGGATGAAAAACCAAGGCGACCCGAGTCGTATAGTAAGAGTACTGGAAGAAATGAACCCCAATACACTCATCATCGGATTTGGAAGACGCTTCGCTACTTACAAACGCGCACATCTTCTATTCACGGACCTTGAACGATTGGCGCGATTAGTTAACGACCCCGAACATCCCGTACAGTTCCTCTTTACGGGAAAGGCACATCCTGCCGACGGTGGAGGACAGGGACTCATCAAACGGATAATAGAAATTTCTCGTATGCCCCAATTCTTGGGCAAGATTGTCTTTCTCGAGAACTACGATATGCGCTTGGCTAAGCGTCTCGTGTCTGGTGTAGATATATGGCTCAATACTCCCACACGCCCACTCGAAGCGTCAGGAACATCTGGAGAAAAGGCACAAATGAACGGCGTACTTAATTTCTCCGTCCTCGATGGATGGTGGCTCGAAGGTTATGTCAAAGGCGCAGGATGGGCGCTGACAGATAAGCGAACCTACGAAAACCAGGCACACCAAGACCAGTTGGACGCCGCTACTATCTACCAGATGCTGGAAAGCGAAATCATTCCTATGTACTACGCTAAAAATGCAAAGGGATATTCGCCCGACTGGATTCAAACAATCAAGAACTCTGTGACCCAAATCACACCTCATTTCACCACAAAACGAATGATGGACGACTATTTCGCAAAGTTCTATAACAAAGAGGCAAAACGACACGCATGGCTCGTTGCCAACAACTTCGAAAAAGCCAAAGAAATTGCCGCTTGGAAAGAGAATATAGCCTCGCACTGGGATGCTATAGAAGTACCAGAAGTCATCATCCCTGAACAATTGACACAGAATCCTAAGGTGGGCGAAGTATATCACTTGGCGGTCACTATAGATACGAAGGATCTAAACGACAGAGGCATTGGAGTCGAGTTGGTCGCAGTGCGTGTCAATACACAAAACGAAGACAAACTCTATGAGGTGCAAGAACTCAAACTGATGCGCACAGAAGGAACAAAAATGTTTTTTGAAACCGACTATCAATTGGACTACGCCGGTTCTCTCAAATTCGCATTTCGTATGTTCCCTAAAAACGCAGACCTTCCTCATCGGCAAGACTTCTGTTATGTACGCTGGATATAATCAATACTGAAACGATAATCAAAGAGTAGGAATACCAGCAAGGTCATTCCTGCTCTTTTTGTTTCTACCTGAACAATATGAAAAAGCGAATACTCTTTGTATGTCATGGTAACATCTGCCGTAGTCCAATGGCGGAATACATAATGAAACACCTCGCAAAACAATACAACATAACTGACAGACTTGAAATAGCATCGGCTGCAACAAGTCGCGAGGAAATAGGAAACGACATCTATCCACCTGCAAAGCAAATACTCTCCGCAAACGCTGTACCTTACCTGCACCATACAGCCCGCCAGGTAACAAGTAACGACTACCGATATTACGATATAATATACATAATGGACCATGCAAATGCCCGCAATCTTCGATATATCATAGGAGAAGATACCGACAACAAAGTACTCTTGCTTATGCAAGCGGCAGGCTTAGAAACAACCGAAGTCGAAGATCCTTGGTACACAGGAGATTTCCAGAAAGCATATCAAGACATCTATGCAGCATGCTCTGTTCTTATTAAAAACTATATCTGATAAATCTCCCACCAACAACATAACAAAGCAGGAACAATATCCCACATTATAGGAATCGTCCCTGCTACTCTGTCAGAATATCGTATCTCCTGCCTACTTCTTACGCTTCTCCGCTTTCGTAAGAGCAATATCGTAAGCCTGTTGATAGTAACGGAAAAACTCTTTCCAAGAAGCCTTCAAGGCTATTGCATTAGCCTTTGTTCGTGCCTCTTGTTGGGCAGAAACGGGCAATGATAAATAGGCACATATCGTATTCGCTACATTGCTTACTACCTCTTGCCAATTTGAATCGGTGCGATGTATAACCTCCACCCCGTCTGCAATATGCTCCGAGTATGGCTTCACCCATCTACCGAAACCGGACAAGTCTGTGGTAATAGTCGGAATATGAAAAGCAATACTTTCCAATGGCGTATAACCCCAAGGCTCATAATATGAGGGGAACACCGTAATATCCATCCCAATCAATACATCATAGTACGACATATCGAATATCCCGTCATTCTCATCAATAAATGAAGGCACAAATATCACTTTCACCTTGTCCTCTTCTCTATTCCGTATAGCAAGATACTCCAATGTGTGCATAATAGGGTCCCCTTGTGGATTGTACAGTATATGCGTCGTCATATTGTCTGTGCGCTTTGCAGGGTCTTGCAACCCTCTTTGCCAGGCAGGAACAAACAGAAACGCTATTATATCCTTTCCGCTGTCGTTCTGCTCCTGAACACGCTTAAGCGCATGAAGATATACATCAATGCCTTTATTCTTCCACTCATAACGACCACTCGTGCAAACAAACTGCGTGTTCTCTTTCACAGGGTATCCTAATACCTGTTCCGCTACTTCTTTCAGACGCTTACGGGCAACATTCCTCTTCCGACCGAACAAACGGTCTCCCTGTGGCACAAACTCTCCCTCAAAACCATTTGGGGTAACAATATCTGCTCCCTTGTCAAGTAATTGCTGACACTCTTTATTCGTAATCTGACTAACTGTCGTGAAGCAATCTGCCTCCCATGCCGCCCGTTTCTCTGTCGAGTGTTTTGCCACCATATTCAGTTCCTCCGCCATCTGATCGCCATGATAGCCTGAAAAATAATCATATAGAGGTTTATTGTTCCCTGCAATCGAACGCCCGATAGAGGTGGCATGAGTAGTAAACAGCGTCCCTACTTGCGGCAATGCCTCACGAATGTAAAACAATCCGAAACTGGTCATCCATTCATTGAAGTGCGCCACAACTGCATGATGCTCAAGGTGAAGATAGCAATATAAACTCTCCATCGTCCGACCCGCTGCATAACCGAATAGCGACGAATCATCATAATCGCCGTAAGCAGGCAGCGAATTGACACCGTACACTTCCCAAAAATGACGGTAGATGCTATTCTTCTGCTCCCTAAAATCGTTATAATCCACAAGAATGGCTATCGGACTGCCAGGTATGGTCCATCGGCCCACACGCACATGCAAACCCTCTTTCAACGCTTTCGCCTTCCATTCTTTTAGGAGCGACTTCACTTCTTTGAAGTATGGACAACTACTCTCATGCCATACATCTGGACCTACAAAGAACACATGGTCACGATACAACGCTTGCATCGATGAGGCCCTTGTCGATAACACGGTATAAATACCGCCGATATGGTTACATACTTCCCAACTGGTTTCAAATATATACTCAGGTGCTTTCATAATAGGAACTATTCTAATAGGAACTATCTTTTTGTTTCATCAATCGTAAGGGCTGCAATGCCCGTCAAGTCATTCAACACAGTAGGTGTGGCTGTCGTTCGGTTGTTCTGCGTCTGTATAAGGGGTATATAAGCAACGCCTTCTGCTGTGGTGAAATATATCCTGCTCATGCCGTAACTGATACTGGCAGTACCTGTGGCTTCTTTCGATAGTTCAGTCAGATAACTGCCATCAAAGTTGCAGACACAAAGCGTATTGCCTGTAACAAAATATATCTTACGAGCAATAATATCAGTAGTAAAGAAGGTGATACTGCTGGTAGGCACAAGAGCAGCAATCACGCTGTTGTCTTCATTGAAATGGTAAATCCCCGTCCCTGTCGACCAAAAGTATGTTGTACCCACACGGCTTATACCTACGCTCGTCCCGCCTGTCATCGACGCAATATCGGAAACGGAAACAACAAGGTGGTCGCTGTAATCTTGCAACACCACATTCTCCTCCGTCAGTGCAACTCGGCAAATGGCGTCTTGCGTCCCCCAATAAAGGTACTGCTTGTCAAGAAAGCCCGAGTTAAAACCTTTCTCCTTCGTACTTTCGCTGTTCTTCACTATGGTACTCAACTGCCCTTCACGCAAGTTATAACGGTAAATACCATGCCCAACGCCCCCCGTTGCTTGCAGTATATACAGTTCATCCCCGCTCGTCAGCAATACACCGACCTCCCCTCCTTCCGCCATCTCTATCGGCAATAGAGTAGGGTCCTCAATCCCGTTGTCAAAGAGCCTCTGTCGCACTATCCCCTTCCCTGTCGCCATCAACAGAGAAACCGCCTCGCCGTCATGAATATACAACGATTGTTCCGACCTGAACTCTTTCCCGTCAAGCGTAACAACCAACCCCGTTTGAACAGTAGTGTCTTTGGCGGTGAAGTAGATTCTAATACTGCTCTCACTGACTTCCCCCTTCGTAACTACTGCACAGTCCGGCAGTTCCCATTGGTAAGTAACGCTCTTGTTATAAGGATTGTACAATACCGCCTGTAGCGTCAGTTCTTCTCTATAGACCACACTGTCTGTGGACACACTAAAGGTCGGAATCGTATCAAATACGGTTATCTCCTTTGCACAAATGCGATGTTTGCTACTGTCTGCAGTTAGCGTCACCGTATATGTACCGGGTTTCTTATATACCTTGCTCGGATTCTTGCTCGTGGACTGACTTCCATCTCCGAATTTCCATACCCAGTTCTCGCCTTCCGATGTCAGATTGCTGAAACTGACCTTCTCTCCCGCTTTCGGCTCTGTTGGACTGTACGAAAAATTCACTTCCTTGTTCTTGCAACTGCATACCAACAACAGAACAATAAGGATTAGCCCGTAGAAATGTTGCTCTTTCATCTTATTCTTTTAGTAATGATATTATGTCTTCGGTTGTCACGCTGTCCGCATCGAACCACACTATCTCTTTGTCCCGACGGAACCAGGTCATCTGACGCTTCGCATAATGACGCGAGTCCTGTTTTATCAGGTTAACCGCCTCTTCCCGTGTCAGTTCCCCGTCAAAATAACGGAACAACTCCTTGTAACCGACCGTATTCAAACTGTTTTGCTGCCTCCATGCGTACACATTCCTTGCTTCTTCTAACAAACCTTGTTCCAACATACTGTCCACTCGGCGGTTTATTCTCTCATACAACTCCGTACGCTCTCTGTACAACCCTACTTTTATAATCCGATAGTCCCTCTTCTTCGCACTCTCGCTGAACCCTCGGCAGAACGACGAATATGGTTGCCCCGACTCCCTATATACCTCAATGGCATGTGCCACCCGTTGGGGATTCTGCAAGTCAACTCGCTGATAATAAATCGGATCTACTCTCAATAACTCTTCCTGCAAATATCCTAACCCCTTGTCCCGTAGTAGCGTCCCAACCGCTTCTCTTGTCGTGGCAGATACATGAGGTATCGCATCAAAACCCCTGCTTATCGCATCCAAATACAATGTACTCCCGCCTGTTACTAACAAGGTCTTATGTGCTGCGAATAGATGTTCAAGAAGAGTTCTCGCATCCTCTTCGTATGTTCCTGCACTGTAACTCTCTTGCACGGACTTTGTACCTACAAAATAGTGCTTCACTCGCTCTTGTTCGGCTGCGGTAGGAGCAGCAGTACCTATGGGAATCTCACGATAAATCTGACGGGAATCTGCCGATACGATAGGACTGTCCAACGCCTCCGCCAACGGCAGACTCAGTGCCGTCTTCCCAACTCCCGTCGCTCCCAATAAGATGATGAGAGTATTCATGGTCAGTCTATTCTGAAACAAGATAGGTTCCCGTCCGCATACCGTCACGCTGTCCCGTCAAAACAGGCTGCTGTCGTCAAAATTCATATCTCCAAAACCTTCGGGGTCAAGGTCCTCGTCGTCGTATTGCGAGTCGCCATAGAAATCCTCGTCCACATCTATATCCTTCGTCTGAACGCCTATCTTGTCCTCTGTCTGCAACTGTTTCGGTGCCTTCCCCTCCGATTTCTTGCAGATAGGCTCTTTCAAACTGCCGGGTTCCATCGCCGTCAGTTCACCGAAGAAACAACGCTCATACATCGGATCAAACACATAGAGCAGTCGTTGGTGAATATCGGTCAAGAGGTCGCCTATTCGGGTGTCCTCCATAACAAGATTGTCATACTCAAAACTCGAGGGCATCTCTACTAAGGTCACCTCTTGTTCCTTCTCCCAACGCTCGTTACACAAAAAGAATGAGGTCATCTGGTCATCTGGATAACCTACCGACGACAGGATAATCTTGTGTAGGTCCAGAAAAGTTGCCTCTGAATCTATCTCGTAAACGCGTCTGAATTTGTCCTCCTCGTCCGAAAGGAATGTAATACGGTAAATCATTGTTCAGTTTTGTATAGGGTTATTATCTTTTCATTTGTCACTGCGCTCCTACTGTGCCAAGCAGTCTGCAAAGATACAAAATAATTTTCGCTACACAATCACTTCCTTCTTTTTTGCCTACCGATTGCTCCCGATTGCCCGATAATAAAAACTCCCCTCCGCTAAGCCCCGTATTTCCTACCACTTCCAAAGGATTTATATACGATTTATATAGGACGCATATAGG
>CAVHKB010000111.1:3057-8505 GCA_963636305.1 Prevotella sp. P5-108 | reverse complement strand
GAGCCATAGCGTGCTATGGCTCTCAACTCCTCTTCAAAAGAAGAACCTCCTGTTCCCCTCCCTCCAACATTTCCCCAGAAATCCAGAATCCCCAGAACATCCATCCAACAACGAATGGTCGTCGTGCCTATACCCCACCTCGCATATTAATTGTTAATTATTAATTGTTAATTCTTACTTCCCTCAACCGTCGCCCCATCCTCTATTCTTCAATTGAAAAACAACGACAATCCCAACGAAATGGTAACATAACCCGATGGGTGCTTAATCAATCCTTGTGCAATCGCCGCTTTGTCTATCACACTCGGCATAAGATGCTGCGTATATGCACACTCACCGAATATACCGAAATTGCTGAAAATAAACCACTCTACGCCTGCCGAAAAGCGTAATGTGGGTATATACGATGTACGGTCCTTCAATGCATATTCTGTCTTATCGCTTCCCTCAACATTCTTTACTATAGCGATATTTAATCCCGGATCTATTGCAGCAAAAAAATCCCATGAATGGAAATACGGCTTCTCATAAAACGCACGAATATCGCGCACCAAAGGAATACGATAACCCACACCAAGACTGATGGTATGATACCATATCTCTCCCGATACAACATTCGTCCCTTCTACGCGCAACGAATCGTAGGTGCGCGAATGGGCATCGTAGGCTATAAACGCGTATGTACCATAATTCTTATGATGACGCCAACCCAAACGCATTGCCGAATTGAACGCACCGCTTTCTATGCCGTTAGGACAGAAACTGCCGCCTACTACCGTCGGCAAATCCAACGCATCAAAAAAATCACCGAAGGTATATCGATGATTCTCACTCTCACTCTTTTCTGCCGTCTCTTCCGAAAAGCAGGGTAGAATACTAACCGTTGCCAATAACAAAATGAATGCTCGTTTCATCAGTCCTAAATTATATTTTCGGGCAAAGGTAATGAATTTTTGGCAAAATGTTTGTTTGTTATTCCGTAAAACAATAACTTTGCATACTTAATCTGATATTCTTATGAAAGCACTTGTTAAACGCTATCCGAAAAGAGGCATCTGGATGGAAGATGTTCCTATGCCCGAAGTGGGTATCAACGATGTACTTATTCGTGTGAAAAAAGCCGCTATCTGTGGTACCGACCTCCACATGTATAAGTGGGACGAATGGTCACAAACGCATTGCACTCCGCCCTACACAATGGGTCACGAGTTCGTCGGTGAAGTGGTCGAAATAGGACCGGGCGTACAGTCTGTACGCATAGGAGAACGGGTCACCGCTGAAGGACATATCGTCTGCGGACGATGCAGAAACTGCCGTCGAGGCATGGGTCATGTATGCGAACACAGTCTTTCTGTAGGCATATTTGGTAAGGACGGCGCATTTGCAGAGTATGTCACTATACCCGAATCCAATATAGTGCACTTGCGTCCTGAAATCTCCGACGACACCGCTGCCATCATGGACCCTTTCGGCAACGCAACACACACTGCACTGGCTTTTCCCTTGTTAGGAGAAGATGTACTCATAACAGGAGCAGGGCTTATAGGAACAATGGCTGCGGGTATATGCCGCTACGCAGGAGCAAAGCACATCGTGGTAACCGACATCAACCCGCTACGCTTGGATATAGCAAAGCGCATGGGAGCAACCGTAACAGTCAATACGGGCAACGGCGAAACAGTAGCAGATGCTATGCAACAGTTGGGTATTAGAGGCTTCGATGTGGGACTTGAAATGTCCGGCGCACCGTCGGCATTTAACGATATGATTGAACATATGTACAAAGGGGCTAATATAGCGCAGTTAGGTATTCTACCGGCAGACACTAAAGTGAATTGGTCAGATCTCATATTCAATGCACTCACCATCAAAGGTATTACTGGCAGGCGTATGTGGGAGACGTGGTATCAAATGGAGCAGATGCTATTAGGGGGATTAGACCTTTCACCCGTCATTACACATCACTTCGACTTCGATGAGTTCCAGAAAGGATTTGACATCATGGAATCAGGACAATGCGGAAAAGTAATACTGGAGATAGGTAAGTTTTAACACAATCATTGCTGAAAGATATATTAAATAATAATTAAAACGGATAAAAAATGAAGAAACTATTTCTCGGAGTATTGCTGCTATTCTCCACGCTTGTAGTTAACGCACAACTGCAACCAGGATTGACGCAGTATTCTTTGAACAATGGTCTTACAGTCTATCTGTGGGAAGACCACGACCAACCTGATGTAACTGGCTATATCGTAACCCGTGCAGGCTCTATCGACGAACCTTCCGAATACACCGGACTTGCACACTATCTGGAACACATGCTCTTCAAAGGTACACAGGAAATTGGTGCTTTGGATTGGGAAAAAGAGAAACCGCTCTATGAACAGATAATTCGTCTATACGATGAATTCTCTGACGCTACCGACCCTGTATTGCGCGATACACTTACCAAAAGAATCAATCGACTCTCACGCGAAGCCGCTAAATACACTGCTACTGACGACTTCTCTAATCTTATATCAGGTATGGGTGGCGAAGGTCTAAATGCAGGCACAAGTTATGATCAGACGGTCTACTATAACAACTTCCCAACCTATCAGATGGAAAAATGGCTCACTATCTACGCAGACCGCCTAATCAATCCTGTATTCAGGTCTTTTCAAGCGGAGTTGGAAAATGTATTCGAGGAATACAATATGTATCAAGACTATCCGCAAACACATGCACAAGCCTTCATGTTCTCACACCTCTACCAGGGACATCCCTACGAGCGTGATATTATAGGGACACCAGAACACCTCAAAAACCCTCGCTTGTCCCGTCTTATTGAGTTCTACAACACTTGGTATGTGCCTAACAATATGGCGCTTGTCTTGGTGGGCAACTTCAATACAGAGGAAACCAAACCTCTGATAGAAAAAGCATTTAACCGCCTGCAGGCTAAACCGTTACCCGAACGACCAATCTACCCCGAAGCAAGTTTCGCAGGTAATCCTAAGTACAGTATAAAAGCAGGCTACTATCCTCAGATACTTTGGGGATACAAGGGCGTCAAAGTAGGGCACCAAGACGAAACCGCACTTGAATTTGTAGTCAGCCTCCTCTCTAACGCAATGAATACAGGTCTCCTGGATAAAATCACTCTCAATGGTCATGTATCCTATGCCGGTGCAAGCCTCGATGCTCGACGTGACCAAGGGCGTATTCTCATATCCGCTGTACCCTACTACGATGTCGAACAACGCCAATACGAATCAAACCGCGCCACAGAACGCATTGTCTTCAATGAAATCGACAAACTTAAAAATGGCGAGATCGAAGATTGGCTCATCCAATCTGTCAAGGAGATGTATAATCAGCAATATACTCTCCTCTACGAATCTGCTTCCTCCAAAACAAATCTCTTGGTCACTGCTTTCACCTATCAAATCGATTTGGCGGATATGTTCTCTGAATTAGACCGTATTAACGCACTAACTAAAGAAGACATAGCGCAAATAGCCAAGAAGTATTTCGATACCGACTACATGACTATCTCTATCGACGAAGGAACACCCAAGAAAAATAAACTCAAGAAACCTGAAATACAACCTCTTGAACCCCCAACCGATGTAGAAACGGAATATGCCAAGAACTTCAAGCAACTTCCTACGGGGAAAGTAGAAGAAACCTACAATAACTTCGCCGATGTGCGTAAAGAAACCGTGTCAGAGAATGTAAACCTCTACTATACTCCCAACACCAAGAATAATATCTTCACACTCACTTTGCGCTATGGTGTAGGCTCACACGAACTGCCGCTCTTGCCCTATGCCGTATCGCTCCTCGAAACTGCTGGTATCATGCCTAACACCGATGCACAACAGTTCCGCCGTCAACTGTCCGAGTTGGGAGGTAGTTGCTCCTACGATGTTACCGAGAACTATCTCTACATCTCTATCATGGGTAAGGACGAAAACCTTGAGCAGATATGTGAACTCGTAAACCGACAAATGTTGATGCCCAAACTCGATAAGAAGCAGTTAGACAACATCAAAGGTTCGGAATACTCCAACCGTATCACCGAGAACAAACAGTCTTCCACCATCAGCAATGCCCTCTTCGCGTATGCGCTCTATGGCAAAAAATCCCCTTATATCGACCGTGTTAACTTCATGGACATCTATAAGTTGGAAATCCCAGACCTCCACCGTGTCTTCACCGCTGCTAAACAATATGCACTCGATGCACACTATGTAGGAACACGCCCCGTCGAAGAAGTCAAGAATGTTCTGGCTCTCACAGAGGGTATTCAACCCTCCAACTCACCTTTCGAGCGCGACCGTGTCATCTACGACCAAAACACCATCCTCTTCCTGCCCAACGCCGAAATGCAACAGGCTAAAATCTATTTCTATATCAATGGTAATCCTTATGAGTTACAGAACGATGTACCACGAATGGCATTCGACCAATACTTCTCTGGAGGTTTCTCTGGCTTGGTAATGAACGAGATCCGTGAGAAACGCTCTATGGCTTACACTGCTTATGGCACTGATGTCACGCCTTCGCTCATTGGCAAAGATGGATATTTCATCGGATATGTAGGTACACAATCCGATAAGGTCGCCGATGCTATCGATGTTTACATGGATTTGCTTACCAATATGCCCGAATATGCCGACCGTGTCAGCGACATCAAAACCTATCTCCGACAGGCTTCCCTCACCGCAAAACCCTCGTTCCGTAACAAGAGCCTCGTCTTTGCAGAATGGCAACGCTTGGGATATACCGACGACCCCGCACGCATTCACATGCCTGAAATCGACAATCTTACATTTGACCAAATCCTTTCATTCTACAAACAGAATATACAGGGACGACCCATCACTATCATCATCACGGGCGACCCCAAACTGATTAACCTCAAACAGATTCAAAAGAATCATGGTAAGATAACCAAAGTGTCAAAAGGGCGTCTGTTTAGCGCATTGGATCTGGAATAATTCCATTTCGGTGCAATAAACATTCCGACATAACATAACACCCAAAAGGGCTGCCTGACATCCTCGTCCGACAGCCCTTTTTCATAGCCTTTTCTCTGCTTTCAATCTCGAACTATTACCGAAGCATAACCGAAGCATAACCGAAGCATAACCGAAGCATACACATATCTGTATCGAATCTTCTACATACCTTTTCCCTCTCTCCGACGAACGACAAAAAACAAGACAGGCTGTCTTGCTTTTTCGCTCGACAGCCTGTCTTTCTATGTTCCCTATCCTTGCTCTACCGAACGGCTCTCCGTTCTTCAAGCGATGTTCATTTAGTTCTTGAAGTGCAGTTCTCCGTCGCGAAGTTCAACGATAACGGGGCGTTTGTTGTCCACGCGACCGGCGATAATCTGCTTGCTCAGTTCGTTCAATACTAACCGTTGCAAAGCACGCTTGACGGGTCGAGCACCGA
>CAVHKB010000111.1:0-2775 GCA_963636305.1 Prevotella sp. P5-108 | reverse complement strand
TGGAGGTAAAGATAATCAGCGTGTTCTTGAAGTTGACGGTACGCCCCTTATTGTCTGTTAGTCGCCCGTCGTCAAGTACCTGCAGCAACACATTAAATACATCCGGATGTGCTTTCTCTATCTCATCGAACAGCACGACACTATACGGCTTACGGCGTATGGCTTCAGTCAACTGTCCGCCCTCATCGTAACCCACATATCCCGGAGGGGCACCGATGAGTCGAGTGGCACTGAACTTCTCTTGGTACTCGGACATATCGATACGCGTCATCATGTTCTCGTCGTCGAACAGATAGTCCGCCAAGGCTTTCGCCAACTCCGTTTTACCGACACCCGTCGTACCGAGGAAGATGAATGAACCTATCGGTCTTTTGGGGTCTTGCAGCCCTGCACGGCTACGGCGAATAGCGTCGCTGACTGCCTCAATGGCTTCATCCTGTCCGACGACCCGCTTGTGCAGTTCCTCCTCCAAATGGAGCAGTTTGTCGCGTTCGGACTGCATCATCTTCGTCACGGGTATTCCCGTCCAGCGGGCTACTACCTCGGCGATATCGTCTTCATCCACTTCCTCCTTAATCATACTGTCGCCCGACATAGCGTGCAGCGCGTCTTGAGCGGCTTTGATGTTCGCCTCCGCCTGCTGTATCTTGCCGTACCGTATCTCGGCGACCTTACCGTAGTTGCCCTCGCGCTCGGCAACTTCTGCCTCGTGCTTCATCTCTTCGATGTGGGCTTTCTCGTTTTGGATAGTAGCGACATAGCCTTTCTCCTTGTTCCAACGGGCATCCAACTCCGACGACTGTTCCTTGAGGGTCTTCAACTGCTCCTCAATGCCCTTCAGTTTCTCGGTGTCGTTCTCCCGCTTAATCGCCTCTCGCTCAATCTCCAACTGCTTGATTTGTCGGTCGAGGTTATCGAGTTCGTCGGGCTTGGAATCTACCTCCAGACGCAGTTTGGCGGCTGCCTCATCCACAAGGTCGATTGCCTTATCGGGCAGGAAACGGTCGGTGATGTATCGGGACGAGAGTGTTACAGCGGCAATCAAGGCATCATCCTTGATACGCACTTTGTGGTGCGTCTCGTACCGCTCTTTCAGACCACGCAGAATGGATATGGTGGCTGCCTCGTCGGGTTCATCGACCATTACGACTTGGAACCGCCGCTCGAGTGCCTTATCCTCTTCGAAGTACTTTTGGTACTCGTCGAGGGTGGTGGCACCTATCGCCCGCAGTTCGCCACGCGCCAATGCGGGTTTCAAGATGTTGGCGGCATCCATGGCACCGCTCGACTTACCCGCACCGACCAGCGTGTGTATCTCATCGATGAAGAGGATAATCTCTCCCGCTGCGGCAACGACCTCATTGATAACGCCTTTCAGTCGCTCCTCGAACTCGCCTTGGTACTTGGCGCCTGCAATCAGCGCACCCATATCAAGCGAATAGATTTGTTTCTTTTTCAGGTTCTCGGGGACATCGCCACGCACGATACGGTGGGCAAGACCCTCTACAATGGCGGTCTTACCGACACCCGGCTCACCTATCAAGATAGGGTTGTTCTTGGTACGGCGGCTTAGGATTTGCAGCACCCGCCGAATCTCATCATCTCGCCCTATTACAGGGTCGAGTTTGCCCGCTTGCGCCCGCTCGCAGAGGTTGATTGCGAACTTCTGTAAACTTTCGTTATTCATAGTGTAGTGTTTTAGTTAGGTTTTTTTCATAGTTTGGTTGCGGTTAATGGCAACACTGTTTTCACACACAACATACGCAAGAGATATACCAAACACAAAGGGACTGCCATATTGGCAGCCCCTTTGTTCATCATAGTTAAGGTGTTCAATGCTTATAACGTCTCTGCTTCTACATCTTCTATGATGTTGTGTTTGATATACTTATGCAAACTCTTCAGTCTAATGCTCGTCGCAATTAGGCTGATTCCTGCTATAATCAAGCCGCAACCTACCAATGCAACCACTACGGGAACGCCTAACCCGAACGGATGGAATATAACCATCAACGAGAGTAATAAGAGCAACACTCCCGACGCTATCTGCCAACCTGCGTTTGGAACATTAAATGCTCGCATTCTGCTCCAGAAATCAATCATTTGAATGCTGCGTACCAACAGCCATATACCCAACAGCACAGGCAGAAGAACGGCAGTAGCGGCAACATTGCAGCACAGGAGGATTCCCAACAATAAATCCAATATCCCGCCTACCAAACTAATGCCAGAACGGATAAAATAACTATTCGTCGAGCAGTAGAGAACAATCTCCAATATACCGCTCAGCAACATCAGTACTCCGAACAGAATACTCAATGTCATATACGCCTCGCCCGGATAGCAGAACACTACAATACCCACTGCAATGCAAGCAATACCGACTACCAACAGCAACCACCAGTTCTTAATGGCTTGGGTGGCACGATGAGTTAATCTTTGTAAAGGATTTTCCATAATGATAAGTATTTAATGATTATCTTATTGGGATACTCTTCCTATCCCAAACGCTATTATTCAAAAGGTGTGCCAATCCCCTCCCGCCATAAGTACCTTTCTGGTCAATTTTTCTGTAAAAATGGATTCCTTCCTCCTCCCTTACAGACTCCTTACCCCTTCCTTAATTGCTTATTACTAAGTGGTTACTGGCTTTTTGCTGATTGATTAACTACTTTTTACTATTTCCTGAACAATAAATAAGGTTTTCCCACAATCTCCCTTCCGTCAAGCCAATCCATTCATCCCCTCACCGTGCGCTTATGCTCGCTGTAGAGC
>CAVHKB010000110.1:0-8604 GCA_963636305.1 Prevotella sp. P5-108 | reverse complement strand
GGTGTAACCACCTATAATTTAAATATTTAACTTTTTGAACCGCGGAAAAACCACGGAAAAGTTAAATTATTTTTGACTTACACAAAGTGTAAGCCAAAATAATTCCCTCTTTTTCTTCTGTAATGTCTTACATTTACGAAATTATGCGTAAATTTGGAAAGTAATCATTAAAATAGAATGTTATGTGGGTAATGCCATTTCCTCCCGGCTATTTCTGCCTCTTATTGATATTCGGGATTTTTGCCGCAATTAGAAAGTTCATGAAGGACAGCCAAAGAGGGCCAGGCTTTGAAATTAATTACGATCGGATTTCTGAATCTCGGCGTCAGGCAGCAAGAAACCGTGCGAACCCAGACGGATTCATCCCCCTCGGGGACGGACGGCATCACCTTGCCACCGATATAGCGTGGCTAATGAACCCCGGCAAGCAGAACGTTTGCCGCATTGAAGGATCTAAAATGTGTTTCTATACGGTCGACAGCCTGCACAGATTACTACAAGGCAAAGAACAACCTATCCCGTCGGACGAATCATCTTTCAATATCGGCACCATAGATTACATCCGGGCATGGTATAAACCCGGGAGCCCATCCGTCAAAATCTGCTCAGATATAAACCCAGAATTTGGTGAAAATTATATTGAATTTTGGACTGACCGTCTGGGCAAGCGCGACTACACCGACGTTTTTATCCTACTCTATGAAAGGATAAAGGCAGCGCAGCACAAATAATCCTTTTGTCTTTCTCACCACCCGCTCATTGCCATATTTTTGTTCAAAAAACGATATGGCAATGAATGATACTGCGTCTGTTACCGTCGAAGTCAATTCCCAAAATGCAGAGGAGCGTCTCCGCCAACTGAGGAAAAGCGCTGAATCTTTTCGTGAGGCGATGAAAGCAGCCTATAGTGCAGGAGACCAGAAATCGGCAAAATTCAACTCTAAAGCTCTTCGCGAGACTAATCGCGAAATAAAAGCAATCGAATCAAGCGCGGCTCACGTCGCGGAAGTTATGAAACGGTTAAACTCGGCTTCACCGAGAGAGTTGACAACTGCTATCAAAACCTTGAAAAGGGAGATGAATAGTCTCGAAAGAGATTCTGATGCTTTTAAGGAAAAAACGGCGCAACTGAGACAGCTCAAACAGGAGCTTGCCAACATTAACAAGCAACTGGACAAACAGGAATCGGGATGGAAAAAGATTGCGTCGTTCTATCAAAACTGGTATTACTCCATCACGTCCGTCCTTTCAGCAATTACTAAAGGCATATCTGGGATGCAGGCGGCGATTCAGTCGTATGCCGATATGGATTCCTCGATGGCTAACACCGTAAAGTTTACTGGCATGAGCACCGACGAGGTGAAGCAACTCAACGAGGCGTTCAAGCAAATGGACACACGCACCTCTCGTGAACAACTGAACGAACTCGCCGCCGCGGCGGGTCGTCTGGGCAAAAACTCGGTGGACGACGTGCTGGGCTTCGTTCGTGCTGGCGACCAGATTGCCGTTGCAATGGACGAACTCGGCGCAGATGCTCCGCAAATCATTTCCCAGTTGGCGGGCATCTTCGGGCTTGAGGCTTCCATGGGTACGGAACAAGCGATGCTATCCGTCGGCTCAGCCATCAACACCCTCTCCCAAAACTGCGCAGCGTCTGCGCCTAATCTGGTAGACTTTGCCAGCCGTATGGGCGCAATGGCAAACTCTACCGGCATGACCATGGACGAGATGCTGGCGTTCGGCTCGATCCTCGACGCAAACCGCGTCAGCGTCGAAAAGTCTGCCACCGCTATGCAGACGGTGCTTAACAAGATGCTCGCCGACCCTGCCAAGTTCGCCAAGACTGCCGGGATGAATGTGGCGGAGTTCACCGCTGCGCTCAAACGCTCCTCGACGGAAGGGCTGATGATGTTCATCGAGCAGCTCTCTAAACTTGACAGCAACGGAGTGTCGAAAACACTTGCCGACCTGAGTGTTTCGGGGTCAGGCGTAACAACGACCTTCGTCACCCTCGCCAATAAAATCGGCGACGTAAAAACGCAACTCGGCGATGCAAAAACCGCATTCGATGATGCGAAAAGCGTCACGGAGGAGTTCAACACTCAGAACTCTACGGTGCAAGCCGAACTCGACAAGGCAAAGAAGGGGCTGAATGAGTTAGCGGTGACGTTCGGCGAGAAACTCGCGCCGATGACGCTCACCGCATTCTCTGGTATGCAGAAATTCGTGAAGGGCTTAATCTCTGCCATTGATTTTGCCGCGTCAAACAAGACAGCGATTGTTGGGCTGACGGCTGCCGTCGTCGCCTACTCCGTTGCCGCCAACGCCGCGGCAATAAAGACCGCTATCCAATCCGCAGCAATGGCAACCTCCAGAGCCCTGCATTCTGCGTGGGCGCTGGCTGTTACCGCCTGCAAGGTGGTCGTTACCCTGTTTACTGGCGGCGTTCAGGCTGCGAAAGTTGCCGTCGAGGGCTTGAATGCCACGATGCGCAAAAACGTGTTCGGCCTGATTGCGAGTGTTATTGCTATCGCCGTGACTGCAATCATTGCATTCATCGAGAAGGTGCGCGACGAAGCGGCAGCAGCGGAGGAAGCCCGCCGCAAGCATCAAGAATATATAAAGAGCCTCACCGACATCAATACCGCGTCGGCTGACTACGCCAAAAACGAGATAACCCGGCTGAATATGCTCTACAAGGCTGCCACCGACGAGAACCGCTCCAAGCAGGAACGCATTGAATCGGTCAAACAGTTGCAGGCGATGTACCCTGCCTATTTCGGCAATATGAGCCAAGAAGACATAATGCTCGGCAAGGCGAAAGGCAGTTACGATGCACTTACCCGCTCTATCCTCCAAGCGGCGAAAGCCAAGGCGGCATCTGCCAAAATAGAGGAAAACTACAGCAAGATTATTGAGTTGGAAACCACGCTGGACGAGCAACAGAAAGACTACGACAAAAAGAGCAAAACATATCTCTCCGCCAAGGGTAGGTTTGATACGTCGGTTAAAGCATATCGGGACAGCTATAAGAATAACGATTCTTATGACACCTATATGGAGAAATACGACGCGATGGGAAAAGCCGCGGAGGATAAGAGCGCCGCATATAAGGACTGGTCGGGAATCAACAAGACCATCCACCAGACCAAGCGCCAAATTCGGGAACTGAACAAGGCAAACGACACCCTCGCTAAGAAATACGGGGCTAATATTGCCGACGTGCAGCAGGGCGACAACCTCGTTGCTCAGCCTACCGCCCCGGCAGCATCTTCTTCATCGTCCACGTCGTCGAAGGGGGGCGGTGCTACGTCTGGAGACAAGTTTGTCAGCGAAAACTCGTGGGCAGAGGAAGAACGGCTGAAGAATGCCTCTGAATACAGCATCGGACTTAAAGACTACCAGCAATATTGCGACCGCCTCGACGCTATCGACAAAGAACTTCTCGAAAAGAAACTTGCCCGGCAGGACTTGTCGACCAAGGAGCGGCTCGACTTGCTCACCACTCAGATAAACCAAGAGCGCAAAGAGGAGCAGGAGCGTGCTGAAGAAGCAGAGAAAGCGGAAGCCGACCGCGTGAAGGCTGCCGTCGAAGCGGAGAAACAGGCATACGCCACCAAACAGCAGGAATTGAAGGGGCAATATGCCGACGGACTGCTATCGGAGCAGGCTTATAAGCAGGCGTTGTTCAATGCAGAGCAAGAATATCTCAACAAACTCAAAAACATTTACGCCGAGGGTTCGAAGGAGCGCGCCGACGTGGAGCGACAGATTGAGGACAAGTTACTCGACGACAAGTTGGACAAGCAACGGAAGTTTGTCGAAATGCGCAACTCAATAGAGAAAGAATTGTCGTCCGGCAAAGAAAAAGCAGGACAACTCTCTGTCGGGCGTTCTGTCCTCGATAGCCTCGTGTCCTCTGGGCAACTGTCGGGGGAGGAGGCTGACGCTATCTACGACAAAATGCGCACGCAGGCGTCAGAGGCGCTCCAGTCCATCGACAAGGCAATGCAGTCGGCAACGCCCAACACCACCAAATATGCCGAAACCGTGAAAAAACTCAATCAGGAGTTGAAGGACGGGATTATCACCGAGGAGGAATATGCAGAGGCAAAACGCCTCGCCGCCAAGGAGGGTCAGTCGTCGATGCTCGGAGATTCTACTATCGGGCAGTTGCTTAACCTGCAAAGCACTTGGAGTTCGTTCATATCAGTGTGTAAATCTGACACAGAGGAGTGGGGCGAAGGCCTCGACGGCGTTATTGCCAAAGCGAGCGCCGGCGCAGAGGCTCTCGCAAATGTGGTGTCGGCTGGAACAAGTGCACTGAGTAGTATGATGAGTTCTGCGACAGAGTTTATCTCCGCAAATGCCCAGATAGAGCAAGCAGCCATCGAAAGTCGCTACTCTCGTGAAATAGAACTTGCAGAGGGCAATAGTTACAAGACCAAGCAGTTGGAAAAACAACGAGACGAAGAACTTGCCAAGTCGAAAAACAAGGCTTCAAAAAAGGCGTTCAGGATGAAGGTTATCGAAGCAGTTGCCCAGACCGCAAAGAACGCCCTCTTTGCCGTTGGTGCTGGTCTTGAGGCGGGCTATCCTGCCGCATTGTGGATGATACCGTTGTTTACCTCCATTGCTGCGGCGCAAGGCGCAATCCAGATTGCCCTATTGAAGAAACAACAGAAGGCTGCCGATGCCTCGGGCTATGCTGAAGGTGGTTTTACTCGTCCGGGCAGTAAGTATGAACCCGCAGGTATAGTCCACGCCGGGGAATGGGTGGCATCGCAAGAGCTGGTGAAATCCCCACAGGCTCGCCCTCTCATCGACGCGCTCGAATATGCCCAGCGCACCAATACCATCGGCTCGCTGAGAATGGCGGACGTGCAGCGCATATCTCCGACAATAGTCACGCAGAACGTCACCGCCTCCGACAGTGCCGCCAAGCAGTCGGCGATGGTCAACGCCTCTCTCATCGCTGCGATCGTCCGCCTGAACCGACGCTTGAATGAGCCGTTTGTCACAGTGAACACTGTCACTGGCGACGCTGGCATCCAACAGGCGCAGGATGAATATGCAAAATTGATAAGAAACAAAACCCCGAAAAGCCAATGGAAGTAAGGATTGAAGGCAAGCCCGCAATCGTCAAATCGGGCAGCAATGTGCAATATGTGGTCGAGAACCGCGCATTTACCAAGAGCGACAGTTATACGCTGAGCATCGAGTTCCCTCTGAAGGGATGCCAGCAGAACATCGAAATTTTCGGCTATCTGAACCGTCACGACATAGACCGCGGTCTTATCCGCCTGAATGCAGAACTGACGTGTGGGCCGACATTCTCCCGATACGGCACGCTGACGGTGGTCTCGGCAAGCGAGGACACGGTTAAATGCCAATTCCTGGAGGGCAGGTCGGCACAAAACTTTGCTACTACCTTCGACGATATTTATATCAACGAATTGCAGTTGACAAAGCCCGATATTATGATGCCGATGAACACCGTGCACGACTGGCTTCACTACATGTCGGTGGACAAGGTGGATTTTGTCTGCTTGCCGTGGGTCAACGAAAGTTCGGGTCTCCTGCAAAACGCTGTCGACACGAAAACTGGCAAACTGCAAACCAAAACGCCGTCGCCGCTGTATTTTCTCTTGCCCCTTACTAAAAAGATTTTAGACTGTGTAGGCTACCAATATGACCTATCGGAGTGGGCAAAAACCAAGCACAGGCATCTGCTTTGCTGCAATGTACTGCCGTCGGCGTGGGAAACAACGAATATTGCCGATGCTCTGCCACACTGGACACTGACGGAGTATTTGGAGCAATTAGAGTTGTTTCTCGGCGGAGATTTTGATATTGACCACAACACAAAGTCCATTGAGTTCCACTACGCCAAGACCTACAACGAGGCGTTGCCTGTCGTGTCGCTGGACAAGGTGTCTGACGAGTTCGACGTGGAGACCTCGGAAAAGGACGACACGGGCTTCTCCGACACGAAGGTCTATAAGTATTCAAGCCGCGACGATGACGATTGGCAATATCTCTCGTGTCAGGACATAATCGACGGGTATCAGGGGCACTTCTATGAGTTCCCGTTCTGGATTGATTTTTTCAAGGCATTGCTCAACGGAGACAGCAGCACCTACGCCAACCTACGCAAGTACACGCCTAACTTTACGGCGGGGGCGGCTGCCTATTCGTATTACAACAAACTGTATCGGGTCGCTGAGTACGACACATATTTTGCCATGCGGTGCATCAGCACCTACGAGGACGGGACGCACAAGACGAGTTCCGGGGCACTCGTAAAGTTCAACACCAACAAGCCGCAGATGCTCAATATTTACGGCAAGTCGGTGGAGAATGCGGCTGAAAACTCGTCGGAGGAAGAAATTAACATCGTCCCAGCTCGCATCGACCAGACCGACTACGGGTTCGCCCTTTTCGTCCCTGTCCCGTCGGACAGCGGAGCGACAGACAGCGAGGACACGTTTACCATTTACGAACAGATACCTGCGAGGTATTCGGGAATATACCAGGGAAAGAACGCCGTGTATAATCATAATTTCTCCGACGAATATACAGCGACGTGGCGTTCATCATCGCCAATCCGCGCCATCGAAAACGACGAGGACAGCACGGAGTATTTTTCGACGCTGTTTGTTGCCTACTGGGACGGCACGGACTACCATTACAAGCATGATTCAACGCTCATCGCCTGCCCGATAGTCGACAAATTGACGTTCTTCGACGAGGGTGCGAGCCTCGATGGGCCTCTATATCTGCCGAAATACAGCATGCGCCTATCAGACAGAGATTTTGCCTACCCTACCGTTACTGCCGACGGCACAAAAAAATCGGCGGTCAACGTGAAGAGTAAATACACCTTCTCGTTTCTCGCCGATGCTGTGCCGAACCCCCGTGCTGTGTTCTTAATCCGTGGACAGAAATTCATCTGCGCGAAGATAACCGCGACATTGCAGGATCATGGGCTTAAACGGTTGATGAAGGGAGAATTTTATCGACTTGATTCATAGCGAGCCTTCGTAATCTATCAGGTCGGCATTCGCTTTGCGCCCGTGCCGCGTGTAAATTTCTGTGATGGCGAGGCTCGAATGTCGCGCTTGGTCGCGTACTGAGATGCTCGTCTGATTATTGTCGAGCATCTCGGTTATTCCAGTATCTTTCAGAGAATAGAATTTCCACTCCTTGCGCAATTTCAATGCGGGCTTCATGCAGTCCCAATGATAGCGGAACACTCGCGGGTCTATCTGCTCGAGCCCTGGACGGAGGTTGTTCATAGAGAAGATGTAATACGATTGTGGATGCTGAAATAAATCAATCTCGATCATATACATCAGCAACTTCTTCGGCATTGTCACTGTTTGCGTCTGGTGGTTCTTTGAAGCCTCACCGGGGATTGTAATGGTTTGCTCCTTCACATTGATGTCCGAAATCCGTAGGCGCGTCATCTCCACCGGGCGTATCATGCAGTAATAGAGGATATAGCACGCCAAAAGGAAATTCGGATCTTTGTCACGCAGATAATCCGCAATTTTGGCAACCACGTCTGCGGGTATTACTGTGCGCTGTTTCTGTATGAGCCTTTTGGAGATTGGTGAGATGCCGTCGGAAGCCCTCACCGCTGTATAGCATCGTTCCAGCATCCAGCCACTGAACACACGGAGGAAGTTCAGATAATTGTTGCGCGTCTGTGCCATTGCCCCTCGCTCGATGAACACATAATCGAGGAACGCTTGACAAAATTTGCGGTCGAACTGGTAGGTGTAGACAATCGGCGCAGGGCGCAGGCTGTTATAAAGACGCATGATTTTGAGGTTAGACTTGTAGCCAACGTAGGTTTCCTTGCGGTAGTTTCCATCGGCATACATCTTGTCGATGTGAGCCTCGTAGCGGTCGCATGCCTCGACGAAAGTATGCAAATCGCTGTCGCTGGTCGCTGCAATCCAAGGATTCCACCCTGCTGCCAGTTGCTCCGACAGCCGGCGCATCACTCCACGGGCGTATGCTCGGCGCTCTACAACGGATTTGATATGGTTAATCTTGATTTTCTTCCTCCGTAACTTGTTTTGCGCAGGGTCGTAGGCATAAAATTCAATATACCAATCGTTTTTTGTCTCGCGAAGTACAGGTGGGAGATAGTTACGAATCATAGCGAGAGAGCACTGAGCATCCCTTTCTAACGCGTTAAATGGCTGATTTTTTAGCATTTTTTTTGTTGACGACTGCCCCGCAATCGCCAGCAAAATGTGATGAAAAATTGAAAGTCTTGTCCCGATTTTGTCCCGGCACTTTCTAAAAAATAAGGCTTAAAACGCTGTTTACCAACCTTTTAAGCCTCATTTTGTCGGGGTGACTGGATTCGAACCAGCGACCACACGCCCCCCAGACGTGTACTCTAACCGGACTGAGCTACGCCCCGATTCGGGTGCAAAGATAAGCATTTTTCCACTATTAGCACCAAACCTCCTCGATTTTTCGGGGATTTTAGAGAAATTACTCAGACCTCGGCATAACATTTCAAGCTTGCTTGAATGTTCTGCGCTCGATTTTTCGTAATTTTGTACCTCAATTTGAATGTATGGA
>CAVHKB010000109.1:0-8642 GCA_963636305.1 Prevotella sp. P5-108 | reverse complement strand
AAAACCATGTAACCCCTTCCACCATACTCTGCATGTTAATTGTTAACTGTTAATTGTTAATTAAAACAACTTTCGGCTTTGGGTCGGTGCGTCAAAAATCGAGCGAGTACTGCGAAAAGCGGAGGTACTGTTTGAGCGAAGCGAGTTGTGCCTCCGCCGCAGGACGAGTGAGTATTATTTTTGGCAACGCCCGACACACGCCGATGAATTTTCTTTGCTTCGTTTCTTTTGTTCATGCAAAAGAAATGAAGAACATTCTTCCAACAAAAATAATCAACACACTATGCCTTCACCGTGCGTTTATGCTAACCGTAGAGCCATAGCGTGCTATGGCTCTCTTTGTATCTCTGCATGTTAATTGTTAATTGTTAATTGTTAATTCCCCCCTTCCTCCACAAACATACAATAGAGCAACCATACCCACTCGCAGATTTTTCCACACATTGCACCAATTATTACACGCCAATGCATAACTTTAGAAATAATTTTGCAGGAAGAAAAAAATGCGTTTTTCTAACAGGTATAAAAGCATTGTTTAATCCATAAATATCATGAAAAAACAGATATTCTATTCTTTGGTTATCAGCGGTTTACTTAGCCTTATCGGTACAAACTCCCTACTCGCTCAAAGCAGCAGCGGTCAAAGCACGGAAGGAAGAGATTTCTGGGTTACTTTCCTGCAAGCCGACCAAGACGACAACAACACACTGACGCTGTCACTCTCTATCTCCTCCCGACAAGACTGCGAGGTCACAATTGAAAACCCCTTTACTTCCTATAGCGAAACAGTACAAATCGCCGCAGGACAATTAGGACTCGTCGAACTCTACAAAGACGGAAATGTACTGGTCAATAATGCGCGTACCGCAATGACTGCCAACGGCAAAATATGCTACGCCGTCAATTCCGAGAAAGTCGATACCTGCGCACTTCATGTAACCGCTACCGCCGATATATCCCTCTTCGCTACCAACTACAAGCGTGCAACATTCGACGCTACTAATGTCATACCGACTACATCTCTCTTGGATAGTTATATGATACAGACCTACACTCCCTCCGACCATGCAGGAGCAAGTGCTACACAAGGCTCGCATTTCGCAATCATAGCAACCGAAGACAACACACAGGTCGAATACTGCCCCACCGTACGGACAAACGACTATCGGAACTACGAACGCGAACTTTCATCGTGGGGTGAACGGGTTTACGAGATGTATCCCGAATACGAGAAATACAGAAACTACCAACTGGGTGACACCCTCGTTTCTCCCGTACTCAAAAAAGGAGAAGTCTTCTATGTATGGACAGGCAAAGCCGACGGCGACGACGGCGACTTGAGCGGCACCTATGTGAAAGCCAAAGACAACAAGAAAATCGCAGTATTCCAAGGCTGTCCACACACCAATATCCCCTATCAGAAAAAACAACGCGACCACATCTTCTCTCAAGCAATGCCTACACAATATTGGGGCAGTACATTTGCCATCACCGCATCAATGAACCGCAAACGCGATATCATACGCGTAATGGCACTCAACGACGGGACAGAAGTCCGTATCAACGGAAACTTGGTACATACTTTCGATTTCAATACCGACAAAAAACAGTATTGGGAGTTCGAAATAGGCGAACCGTACGGTTCTTTAGCGGAACCTTTAGTTAATGGCAAAAGTTGCATATTGGAAACATCTTGCCCCTGCGCAGTACACCTGTTCATGGTATCACAACAATACGACGGCGACAAGAACAACAATGGTGACCCCGCCATGCTGTGGATAAACCCCATAGAACAACAAATCGACCAAATAACCTTTGCCACCTACAAGAGCGACAACGGAACTACCTACCACTATACAAACATCGTTACAGATAAACCCGAACTAATGACTCTGGACGGTGTATCTATCAGCAGCGATTTCTCTCTGATAGACGGCTCCACTACCTACTATTTTGCACAAAAAAGTCTGGGTGATACTGCCGTAACACATACGCTCAAAAGCAATGGAAGCAACTTCATTGCACATGTTTACGGCTTCACCAAAAACGAATCCTATGGCTACTCCGCAGGAGGAGCCACCAAACCGTTATCCTCCGCCATCACTATCAACGGACAGGTATTTACGCCCGACAGCGAAGGCAACACCCTGTGCGGTATCGATACTATCGAATTCGGCTGCCAACTAAACTACAACTTCGAGAAAATCGTATGGGGCTTTGGAGACGGCTCCGAACCATACACCGATGCATCAGGTAGCGACAGTTCATCTATCAAACACTTTTATGCTCAAGACGGTATCTATCACGCCTACGCACTTATATACCGCAAGTCATCTAACCTATGCGTAGGACAATCGGCAATGGACAGCATTCCTATCAAAGTAAGTATAGGACGGCTCACATTCAGCATCACATCAGTTGACATACCCTGCAGAGTAGAGGGAGAACCGTTTATGGGGAAAATCTACTACAACAACGAATCAGGTATCCCGTTGGCAAATCAAACTATCACCTACAATACAGCCGCGAAACAAGCAGGTTTCAAAGACAGCGAACTCGTCATCACTAATCAGTATTTCGGCATATCCATTCCCGACAATGCACAACAAGGCGTCGAATATGGCATCAACCTGTCAGTAACTTCAGAGTGCGGAAATATCGACACGACACTGCTCTTTATGCTAAGTTACGACAACGATGTACTGTCGCAACGCTTTAACGATGTATTGGGTTTGTTATCGTCTTACTTTGAAGGACAAATACTAACTGATTTCCAGTGGTATCGAAAAAGCGACAGCACGGCAGTGGAAGGACAACAAACCGCCAACCTCTATAAATCCGAACTCAACAGCGAAGAGCAGGACAAAGAATTCTATCTCTGCTTTACGATAAACAAAGGAACTGACAATGAGGTAAAAACTTGCACTTGTGCAAAGAAGTTCACCGATAACACCGACAAGTATCAGTTTAGCCCCGACTCTACAATCGTCTTATCAGGAAACACCGCCAAAGCAGGAGGCATAATCTTTGTAAATGCGGCCGACAATGCACAGATTGAATGGATAAATATCAACGGTACTTCTTTCGGCAACGAAGCAATACCCAAAGGAGGAACAACCATACAGGTTCCTAAAGAGACGGGCTTCTATATCTTAAGGGTAACAACCGACAAAAAAGAGCGTAATTTCAAGTTTTTAGTTTACTAAGGTTAAGAGGAGAAACAACAATGAAAACACTACTATATCGACTACTTGTTCTGTGTATCTTGCTGGGTACGGCTTACTCTTCAGAATGTTCCATGTCTGCCTATGCAGCAACGCCGCAAACAACGGCACAAAAACAAAAGGCGGCTGCACAAGCCAAGAAAAAGAAAGAAGCAGATAAGAAAAAAGCACAGAAACAAAAAGAACAGATCAAAAAGAAAAAAGCGCAACAGAAAGCAGCCGCAGAAAAACAAGAAGAGCGTGCCAAACAACAGGAACGCGCAGCAAAAGCATTAGCCGAAAAGCAGGAGGCAGAAGAACAGCAGAAACAGGCATGGTTGCAACAGCAAGCAGAATTGGCGAATCCAAAAACCGAAGTTATCAGTCTGTTCAATCTGAGTGCAAAAGTAGGCTATGCAGGGATAATGGACAAAACAACCGCCAACTATGCCGCTGTCAATAACGAATTAGGGTTAAAGAACGACAATACATATCAGTCACTAAAGGGCGGTCCTGGTGCAGGCGTAGCACTTACCTATGAACTACAATACGGCGCTTTCCGATTCGAGACGGGAGTAGATTTCACCTATCTCAATTCCACATCGGCTTATTCTTTCAACCTTATGCGACACTTGGAGAGTCCGTATAGCGGTAATTACTATTATATCACCGACAAACTACTCGAAACGCGTAATATAGGGTATGTGGGACTACCCATACTCTTCGGAGCGCAATTCTCTCGCTATTACTTTATGGCAGGAGCCAAAATAGGCTATGGTCTGTTCGGTAATTACAAACAAAAGGGTCAATACGACATCGTCGTAGAAGACGATGCACTCTATCATCCCTACGGTTTGGGAATACACTCTGTACCAACAACCGCAAACGATAATTATAAGTTGTCGCTACGACAGCCAAGTCTGAGTATCTGCGCAGAATTTGGTATCGATTTGGATGAATGGCTGCAAGCACAACCTGACAAAAAGAAAAAACAGAAACAAACAAAACCTGGAGAACGCCTGCCATTCGGCAGAGAACATATACACTACAAAGTAGGAGTGTTCGCTGAATATGGTGTCCTGAATACAAATAATCCTACAGGTGCGCTTCCCTTGGCTTTCAGTCAGACCGACCCTCTACCTCAGGCAACCAATAGTATGCTGTCTTTGGCAAATACGGCAGTCAATAATCTCTTTGTAGGTGTTAAATTCGCAGTGCAATTCGAGATACCCGGTAAAAAAATCCGTCCTATTCCTGCACCGCCATCTGCGGCTGAAATAGAGGTATTTGACAAGGAAAGTATGCAGATGTTAAATACGGCTACCGTACAAGTGTATAACACCGAGAACAATCGTGTGGTTATGAAAGCAAAGGCCTTGACCAAAGGCAGCATCAAACAACGCACAGCAATAGGCGAATATACAGCGGAGGCAAAAGCACCCAACTATTATCCTGCTACGATGGCATTTTCTGTGGATTCTCCTGGTATATTGGTACCTGTTAAAATCTATATGCAACGCAGACCTATATTCCGTGCAAGCGTAGCCGACAAAGAGACGGGGGCAGTTATTGCCACTAATGTACAAATTATCAATCGTGCAACAAAAGCCGTTGATTATACCTTGCAGACTGATACTGTCAACGGTAGTTCACAAATCATGTTAGAGGATAACATACCCTATTCTATCCACATCGAACAAATAGGCTACGAAGCATTAGACACCGTCATTTATCATATTGGCGACAGTATGCACTTGATGCTTGCTCCTATCAAGAAAGGAGAAGTATTCATCATGAAGAATATGTTCTTTGCTACAAACAAGACGCGTATATTGTCCTCGTCTGAAGAGTCGCTTGAGGCACTTGCTTCTTACCTTAATCGTAATCAAGACATACGCATACGCATTATCGGTCATACCGACAATGTAGGTAAAGACGAAGCCAATCAACGCTTATCGGAAGGTCGTGCCAACGCTGTCCGTCAAGACTTGATAGAACGCGGCATCGATGCAAGTCGTATCGAGGCAGAAGGACGCGGCGAGAAACAACCTATCGACACTAACGATACGGAAGAAGGAAGACAGAATAACCGTCGTGTAGAAATAGAGGTACTATAACACAAAATACAATGTCCATATTATGAAGAAACACATTTATATACTTGTCAGTCTGTTATTGTTGAGTTGTTGGCAAGCCTTTGCAGCGGCGGGGACTGAAGGAAAGGAGTTCTGGGTTGCGTTAACCTTAGGTCGTGCGCCTGAAGACAAAGGGACAAGCGCAGAGTTTTATATATGCGTATCATCGAAGAGCCGTTCAGGTTCTGTGACGGTAACAAACCCCATCACAGGTTGGACCAAGACTTATCTTATACCCTCGGGTACAGGTTGGTTAGAGATAAAAGATATTCCACAAAGTGAAATATATCCTTTTGGAAACAATGTAACCAAACAATGGGCTACTGCATCGGGGCAGAAGTATAGTACGGGCTTAAAAGTGACTTGTACGGAAGAGATGTCGGTGTTTGCTTCTATACGGTACGCATATGCGTTTGACGCTACTAATGTGTTGCCTATTTCTGCATTGCAGTCAGATTATATCATACAGGAATATCCTCCTTATGCTAATGATGGTACCTCTTTCAGTAACTTTTGCATATTAGCAACAGAGGACAATACTGAAGTAGAGATTACTCCATATAACACCACTTATTGCGGGAAGCCTAAAGGAACTCCCTTTACGGTTACGCTGAACAAAGGTCAGGTATATTACATCTGCAGCAAGGAGGGCAATGAAACCGATGCGCAGAGTGTATCGTTGTCGGGTAGTACCATAAAGGCTAAAGACAGCAAGAAAATAGCAGTCTTTAACGGTGATGTATGTACGCGTACTCCAAATAATGTATCGGCTCGCGATATCAATTATGAACAGGCTATTCCTACTGACTATTGGGGACGGGAGTTTATCGTAACCCGTTCGAAAGAGAAAGACGCAAACCGTTTCCGTGTAACAGCAATGGAAGATGGAACTACGCTTTCTATAGACGGTGTCCAAATTACGACATTGGCGGCACATGAGACTTTCGAATTTGAATTGGCTATCACTAAGAATATGAACAAAACTACATTGCCTGCAGGCTATTGTTTTGTGGAAGATGCCGCTTATGTAACCACATCGTGTCCTGTTGCATTATACAACTATGATACGGGCAATGCATATAATAGCAAAGATGTTGAAAGTGAGTTTTACGAGGGTTATGGTGACCCTTCTATGACTTGGGTCAGTCCTGTAGAACAGAAGATTAATGAGATTACCTTTGGTGTGATGAATACCGACAAGACGACGCGCCATTTTGTCAATATCGTTACGGAAACGACGAATGTCGGTAGCATTGAGTTGTGTGAAGTAAACGCAGGACAATACAGCAACAATCTTGTCAGTGCCTCCAGTTTTACGCCTGTTGCAGCAGCAACGAAGTACTCTTATGCGCGTGTGCCTCTTACTATTGATTCGAAGACGACATATAACCTCAAGGGAGCCGATGGTTTTATTGCTCATGTATATGGTAATGGTGAAGATGAGAGTTATGCTTACAGCGTCGGTTCTGCAGCCGTGCGCAGGGGTATAGAGATAGCCAATCAGACCTGGCAAGACGGTAGCACATCGGATATGACCTACTGTATAGGAGAGCCTATTCACCTGAATGCACAAGTCGGTAGCGATATTATCGACTATGCAGATTGGGATATGGGAGACGGCTCCAGCAAAAAAGGGAGTATGAGTACTCCTAATGTTGAGTTTGACTATGTCTATGAATCACCAGGTTGGTACGATATCAAAGCCACTGTGTATGCACACAAGGATTGTCCTTTGACCACCTATCCTCCTGAAGATGTGAGTATTGCAATTCATGTTGTCAGACCGGACACTGTTAAACGGAACTTCTTTATTTGTGAGGGAGAGACATTTGATTACGGCGGACAAACCTATACGGAGGCTACTATTGATACCGTGCATTTTGACTGCGACAGTGTTGTTATCTTCAATTTAGAGATAGGGCAGAAAACTGACAGTGCTATTGCATTGACGGTTCATGACAGTTGCTACTGGAACGGACAGATGTATTACCAATCGGGTCAGTACGAGTGGCATGGCACCAATGCAGCAGGCTGTGACAGTACGGTATATCTTGACCTACATGTATTGACCTGTTTGGAGTTGTTGAACTCAAATGATAAGCAGACATTCTGTAGCGATGACGAATTGTTGTATTTCCCTTATACTTATGTAAAGGGTGACATAGGCGATATGTGGATAACCTGTAAGGACAAGACTATCCCTGTGCGTGAAGAGAACGGGAATTTTGTGACCGATATGCAATACTTCTCGCCCAATTCTTATGAGGCTACGATATCGATAGAGGACACTATTTGCCAACAGGTAGTTGAGTTGCCTATTCATTTTGATGTATTGTATCCATCTGGCATTATCCGACAGAAATGGGACAATGTGCTTGCGTTGTACAATGCAGAGAAGAACGGCGGTTATACATTCACCTCTTATCAGTGGTACAAGAATGGTGAGCCTATCGAAGGAGCAACCGGTTCTTATTATCATAGCGATGAACCATTGAACAGTGCGGATGAGTATAGCGTGTTGCTTAGTCGCAACGGTTATGCTGATTTGTTCAGTTGTCCTATCAAGATAACTACACAATCGAAACAAAATGTAGTGAGCGTCCGTCCTACCCTGTTGACTGCAGGTGAGAACATTACTATACAGAGCGACACAGAAGCGAGTGTGGTGCTATATAACAGTTTGGGTATGCCACAGGAGTCGGTTCGTTGCACGGGATATGGTACGATGAAAGCACCCAGTCGGTCGGGAGTATATATGCTCCATATCGTTTTGGTGGACGGGGAACAAAGTACGGTGCAAGTGGTTGTACAGTAAGAACGGACAAAGAACAAAGCGTGTTTGCGGTTGAAAAACAGAGGGATGAGTAACTTATTGACAGCGGGTTGTGATTTTTTTGAAAAAAAAATGTCGAAACTATTGTGGGTATAAGAAAATGGTTGTACCTTTGCAACCGCAAAAACGAAAGGGCGTTTAGCTCAGCTGGTTTAGAGCATCTGCCTTACAAGCAGAGGGTCTGCGGTTCGAATCCGTAAACGCCCACAGATAGGATAGCGTGGTAATGAAAATTACTGCGCTATTTGTTTTTTAGGGGGTATGGGTAGAAGTTGCATGGATAGATTGTGATTGTTGGAAGAGAGGATTAAAGTGGTTGGTTTGGAGGGGGTAATTAACAATTAATAATTAACAGTTAACAATTAACATGCAAAGTATGGTCGAAGGGGATTGTGTAGTTTGAGGGGAACAAAATATTTGTCTTTTGAATGGGAGTTGAGAGCCATAGCACGCTATGGCTCTACAGTTATT
>CAVHKB010000108.1:0-8643 GCA_963636305.1 Prevotella sp. P5-108 | reverse complement strand
ATCCTATATTCGTCCTATATGCGTCCTATATAAATCGTATATAAATCCTTTGGAATGGGTAGTGTTTATTGAGGATTACAAAGGGGAGATGATAATTAACAGTTAACAATTAACAATTAATAATTAACGATATATTGAGGGGCGTAGTAGGGTTGGTGGGTAACATATTGTTCTACCTGCGAAGGAGAGTTGAGAGCCATAGCACGCTATGGCTCTACAGTTAGCATAAGCGCATGGTGGAGGATTGATAGGCATTGTATGGTGTGGGGAGAGCCATAGTATGGTGAGGGGAGAGTCATAGTATGGTGAGGGGAGAGGGAGGGGAATGGAGGAGGAAAGGAGGGGGTGTTGTTGTGTTTTGGGGGTGTTGGGGTTGTTTTCTCAACAAAGTATGGTTGTTCTCTTGCACAGAAATAAAGAAAATAGTACCTTTGCCAAGATATAGATAGAACGCAGACCAAAGACGCATTACAGATGCTATGAGAGAGAACCCAAAGAGAAACGGTCGTCGTAGGACCAACCGACCTCGCATCACCCAACTTGTTGACGCGATACAACAAGAATTTATTCATCATCCAGACACTTTTTACACGCCGCAGAAGATAGCCCGTTGCAGCGGTGCAAGGACGGTGAGGGACGAACTTGCCGTACGGGAGATACTGACCAATCTGACGAATTTCGACTTTCTAAGCAGGAACGAGTTTGGTCTGTACTCGCTCAAGAAGAACAATCAGCAATCGAGCGGTGAGAATGAGCGTGACACCTTTGTCGGCGAGTTGAAGATATGCGCGAGAGGCGGTTATGTTGCCATCAAGAGCAGTATATTCAAGGGTGACGTGTTTGTGCCGACGGAAGCCTTGAACAATGCGCGTGACGGTCAGAAGGTAGTTGTGCGGTTGAAACGGTGGGGGCAGTCGTATAATTCTCCAGAGGGAGAGGTTATCGACATATTGGGTTCTCCTGGTGAGAATGAGACGGAGATGCACGCTATTTTGGCTGAATTTGATTTGCCATACAGTTATCCGTCTTCGTTGGAAGAATCGGCAGAGCATATACCGAGCGATATCAGTACCCGCGAGATTGCTCGTCGCCGAGATATGCGTTCGGTCTGCACCTTTACGATAGACCCTCGCGATGCAAAGGATTTTGATGATGCTCTCTCTTTCCAGGTACTCAAGAAGGAGGGGAAGTCGGCTCTTTATGAAGTGGGCGTCCATATTGCTGATGTGTCGCATTATGTGAAGGTTCATTCGGACATAGACAAAGAGGCCTACCGTCGTGCCACATCGGTCTATCTTGTTGACAGGACGATACCAATGCTTCCTGAGCGTCTTTGCAACCAGATCTGTTCGTTGCGTCCCGATGAAGACAAGTTGGCGTTCTCGGTGGTGTTCCAAATTGATGAGAAAGCCCATGTGGTTGATTATGAGATATGTCACACGGTTATACGGAGTAACCGTCGTTTCACCTACGAGGAGGCACAGCAGCGCATAGAAGAGCAGCAGGGCGACCTTGCGGAGGAATTGCTTACCCTAAACGAGTTGGCACAGATTCTCAGGGGGCATCGTTTTGAGCAGGGAGCCATTTCGTTTGACCGTGAAGAGATACGGTTTGAGATTGATGAGGCAGGGAGACCGCTTTCGGTATATAGCAAGGAGTCGAAAGAAGCGAACCAACTTGTGGAGGAGTTTATGCTTTTAGCGAACAAGACAGTAGCGCAGTTCGTAGGCAAGCCTCAAGAACAAGGGAAACGCTCGGCACAGAGCAGCAAGTCGTTTGTGTATCGTGTGCATGATGTCCCCGACCCGAGTAGGATACAGGATTTCTCGCAGTTCATCAAGCGTTTTGGTTATAACCTGAAGACATCCCCGAAGAAAGGTACGACCTCGAAGAACATCAACAAACTGCTGACGCAGGTGAAGGGCAGTCCAGAGCAGAACCTTATTGAGACCTTGGCCGTGAGGAGCATGGCAAAAGCCGTTTATACTACAGACAATATCGGTCACTATGGTCTTGCCTTTGCCTATTATACGCATTTTACATCTCCTATCAGGCGTTATCCTGACTTGATGGTTCACAGGCTATTGGACAGGTATATGAGCGGAGGAGCATCGGTGAACAAGAATGAATTGGAGGAGAAATGCCGTCACTGTTCGAATCAAGAGCAGTTGGCAGCCAATGCAGAGCGTGCGAGCATCAAGTACAAACAAGTGGAGTTCCTTTCTGACAAGATAGGGAAAGAGTACTATGGTATTATCTCGAGCGTGACGGAATGGGGGATGTATGTGGAGTTGGAGGAGAACAAATGTGAGGGTATGGTATCGATACACCACTTTGACCGAAGCGATTATTTTGTTTACAACGAGAAAGAGTTCTGCATAGAGGGCATCCACAGCGGAAAGCGATACCAGTTGGGTGACCGAGTAAAGATACGCGTTGCGCACGCCGATGTACAACGGAGGCAGTTGGATTTTTATCTTGTCGAACAGGGATAGAGAATGAATAAATAGAGCCATTCGCAAATATGCTTACTGATTTATCTATAAAAAGACCTTTGGTTCTTGTGCTACTGATTGTGGCATGTGCGGGTTATCTGTCCGCCGAGGTAGCGGTGAGTCTGTCATCGGGACAGACAATCGTGGGGGATATATTGTTTGAGAACGAGGAAGTAATCGTGATACGGACAGAAGACGGAATGCGATATCAATATCCACGCCAGGATGTGCTGTCGGTTGGCGATGCGGAAGTGCAGGAAGAGGAAACAGACAGCCGAAACGAGTCGGAGCGGAAAGTGGGTGTTGGGGTACAGGTAGTTGGCGGTGCTGCATTTCTGCCGAAAGAGTCGGCAGGCGGGTTTGTGGGTGCAGACCTGAAGATAGGGGCATGTAACCTGATGCAGAGGCACATTCTTTTAGGAGGGGCGGTAGGTTATCGCGCGTTTATTATGGACGGGCAGCATATCGGGTTTATCCCTCTGCAGATATGCGCCGAGATACCTTTCTTGGTGCATAAGAATGCGCCATACATCGGAATGGGGATTGGATACGGGGTGTCCGTGAACAAATCGTACAAGGGAGGGTTGTTTGCCAATCTTGAAATAGGATGGCGATGTCAGACCAGCGCAAACAGTGCCTTGACGCTTGCATGCTACAGCGAATATCAACAGGGCATCTTCAGTGTGTCAGAAACAATCAATGGCGAGTCCTATACACAACAATCGTACTTGGGTCTGTTGACGGCAGGACTCAAGTTGGGCATTCGCTTCTAAACGATGGCAAAAGGGAAGAAAGATATAAGGCAAAAGGCACTACGGACGCACCGTATTTCGGTGTTGCTGAACGATAGTGAGATGCGAACACTTACCGCCTACTGCAAACGGTATAAGTTCCGCAACCGCTCGTACGCTATTCGGCAATTGCTCATCAAGAACATCTTGAAACAATTTGATAAAGACACCCCTACCCTCTTTGACTGACAGGGCGTGCAACAGGCTACAACAACAAGGCGGAACACCTTTCTGAAAAGATGCTCCGCCTTATTTATCGGGTTATGCACTGCGTTCTATTTCGACAGGATGACGAACTCAACACGCCTGTTCAAAGCACGACCTTCTTCCGTATCGTTGGTGGCGATTGGTTCAGACTTGCCCTTACCTTCGAACTCGAGGCGTGATTTGTCGATGCCACGCTTGATCATCTCGTTAGTGACAGAATGTGCGCGCCCTTCGGACAAGCGTTGGTTAAACTCAACACTACCTACGGCATCGGTGTGACCGATGATGCGGATTCTGACGGTCGGGTTCTCGCTGAGGAAGTCATACAAGTCCTCCAGCACTTGATTGGACTCGGGCAAGACAACGGTCTTGTTGGTTGCGAAGTGTACATCCAGAAGCGTCACCACCTTTTCCTTGACCTCTTGCAGTGCGAAATGGACAGTATCACGCTCAAAAGTAAACAGCCCAGTGAAAGGGAGATAGCCTGTCTTGCGCACATACGCCATGTATGTTCCCGGTTCCAACTTACTCTCGAAACTATACTGCTCGTTCGACATATCTACCGAGTACAAAGCATTCTCGCCGCTTGTATCAAAGATTTCGACAACAGCATCGGACAATCTTGCCAAGGTCTCCTTGTTTTCGACCACGCCACATAGATAGTACTTGGGTTCAGGTTTGGGTTGAGGTTGTGGCTTGGGCTTGGGTTGCGGCTTGGGTTTGGGAGTCTTCTTGGGAGGGACAGGCTTCTCGAACTCATACATGATCGTAAATTTGACTCCTATAGTCAATGGGTTAAGGCTCATTTTCTCTGCGCCAGATGTACTCAAAGTTGTGTTGGCTCCTGCCAAACTTGTACTTGCGTCGGCAAAGACCGGCATACGACCATACGTGCTGTTGGAAGCACCTGCCACAAACGGTTGTGCCGCACTGCTATTAGCCGCATAGTTATTGATATTCAAGAAACCATAGTCGGCAAACACACTTGCACGGTAGTGCAGAAGTTCTTTGAATGTTCTCTTTCTGCGCGCCTGTCCACGCTTACGGCGAGGAGGTGGAGCAGCCAGCCAACGGTCTAAGTCGATACCTGCCTCCACGGCTAAAGAGACCGTAGGACGCAACGACAACTTGCCTTTGTATCGGTCCGATTCAGTGGTCATCATCTCATGGGTGTAGATATTCTCCAAATCCGAAGGCAACTTAACATGCGTACCCGTCACATTCAACAAGCCATGAGAACTATATCCTCCTGCTAACGGAATCCCTACTTTAGGACCCGCAAAGAAAAAGAAGTTGTTATATTGTGCGCCAAACAATATAGGCACCTGCACAAAGAATGTATTGCGAGTTTCTTTCCAGTCCCTAAAGCCATAATGGTAAGTCATATCGTACGGGTATAGCATTTGGGCATCAACCGAGAAGTCCGTGATACGGGAAGTCGAGTTGATATAATCGAAGTCGATACCCGTCTGGAAGTGAAAAGCCTCTTTTTTCAACTCATAGAACAGCGACAGACCTCCTGTCACGCCACCTTGCGTCTTCAAATCAAACTGGTCGAGCGTATTGGTCGAGAACTTATTGTCTAACAACGCCGCATAACCAAACTTGGGCGACAAACCCACATAGTGAGTCTGAGCGAACAAACCACCTGCCTGCACCACTGACAAGAGCAGCAATAGACCACTGTATCTTAATATATCTCTCATTCTGATTCTATCTAAATAGTATTCATTTTCATCTTAATAACGCACGGAATGTCTCCTTTGTGCCTTGCATATCGGTCACGCTTACCACATACAGACCAGTCCTGTTCGGAAGAACAATCTCGCCCCATCCATCAATCTGCGTAGAAGCAACCAACACACCCAACGGCGAATAGACTTGAACATTAGCCCGACGAGATGTCTGCATCTGCATTGCCTGACCCTCAGTCGTTTGGAACACGAGGACTATCGAATCACGCTCCCTGTCCGAGATGCCGTGAGGACGATAACCACAAGTCATCATCGACATTCCATCGTCCGCACGAGTCAACAGTACCGAGTATTCCGCATCAAGCGACAGTTTTTCCTCCGGCAGATACAGACGGAACTGCGTCTCTCCCGGCAACAGTTCGCCATCCTTGTACCATTGGTAGGCGGTGAACTCATATCCACCGTTCCATGCCGGGTTCGTCACCGCCAAAACATCGTCCCACAATTGCAACAAGATACTGTCCGGATACAGCACATCAAACTCTATGTACATATCCACATCGCTGCACTTGTTCAAGTCGTTCATCACAAGGTTGGCCTTGTAGTGGTTTGGGCGTTTATATACACCACCACCTGAACTGATCGGAATATCTATTGTCAAGTCCTGCCGTTTGCTGTCCACAGGCACTTCCATAATGTCCTCAAAGCCTCCGCTATGACCTATATCATCGAACAATAACGAACAGAAACCTGCCATACCGCGGTTTATATGAACAGTTAAAGAAAGGGTATTGTCATCTCCGCATATCACCGTCGGAACATCAAGCAATGTCACTTGCAGGTTGTCTAACACTTCCACATAACGCAACCACACGATGCTGTCGCAATCCGTCACCCGAGTCCGATATGGGATATGATAGTCATACTCTCCTTCTTTCGTTATGCTATGACCTTCCCACTCGTAGATATCACCGTTGCAGATAACAACTGTGTCTCGGATAGTATCTGCCTTTAGCACCTCTAAATTGAGCGTTAGCAGACTGTCACAACCCGCCCATGTCTTCAGTAGAACATTGTAGGTCCCCGCTTCCGTATAGGTCTTTCCTTCGAACTCTATCGAACCGCCCTCGCATAGATAGGCAGTCGTCTCTGCTACCGATGGACCTATGGCTGGCGCATTGATATAAAAGTCCTGCACATCGAAACAAGTCTCTCCACGCATCGTAACGCTCAAACGGAGATGTACCCTGCCACCGTCCCTCGACAGATGAACACGCGACGGTGCTTTCTCCCTCGAGAACACTGTAGCCACGCCTGCTTCGTCCACAAGCGACCATTCATAAGTGCTGCAGTCCTCCATAAAGGTCTCTACCTCTCTGCCCGAGAACGGACTCGTATAGTAACCGAACACACCACTCTTGTCCGTTATCTCCAAATAATTCTCGCAATCTTCCGACACGCACTTCAGTTCGGCACGAGCCTTTGGGAATCGCGCTTGAGCAGAAGCAGACAAAGTAAAGTAGCAGGACGAATTCGTTAAAGAGATAAGGTCGCACGAGTAATAGTTCGAATCACTCGCCGCTATATACATCTGTCGGGAGGTAGGGTCCTGACCTTCATAGAACGGCTCCGACGGATTGTATGGCTTATACCAACGGTATTGGAATCCCTCGTCCACAGTCAACTCTCGCGGCTTCTCTCCACAGGTGACACCTTTCATCTCGCCCGAAGAACAATCCAAAGTGAAATAAGCATAGCCATAATGCGCACCTTGAGAACAGTCGTAAGTAGTAAGGCGTATCTTGATAGTCTGACCCGATAACTCTTTAACGTTCAACCCCACAGTCGTCCACTCCTTCCAAAGTATCTTGTCATAACCCGACCCTATCGAATGCCAACCTTCTGTGTTTACACCCGCACGGAAATCCGCAGCACCACAAACGGCATCCACCGGCGTTCCATCCGCATTCAGAATCTCAAGCGTAAAACGAGGCTGTTCGTTCGCAGAGTGACCCGGGTCCTGCAAAACAAGAGCATACTTCAATAGCAATACACCTACATCGTCACCTATGGTGGTTGTGTATGAGATCGACTCCCACTCGGCCCCGTCATCCCAGTTGCCCAACCGTACCGAGGCCACTGCACCGGCAGGCTTAGTCGGAAGCATATTCTCCGTACGCTCGTCCATCTCTCCGTCTATATAATGATAGGTATGTCGGCTCTTATCCGAGGCATAACCAAAATCCACCACGCCTACCGTGCCGCTCGAACCCGTCACGTCCGACGAATAACTCCATTGACCATAACGGCACTCTACGCCTGGAGCATAAAAGTTCAGATAATCCAAGCAGTGTGTCGATGGGTCATAAATAAGTTTGTTCGGGTATATCGCCCACTGCGACTTTCCTTCGCTGCACACCGAACGGACACGGAATGTATATACACCCTCCGGCATATCCGACAAGGAGTATTCAAAACTGTTGCTCGTCGTTGTATCCCGGACATTAAGCGTGTTGCCTGTGGTCGTAGAATAGAAATGAACATCATACGAACTGGCGTTACCCGTCCATGAGAACTTCGCCAAACCGTTATTTATCGAGTAACTAAGGTCGCTCGGCATCGTTGTGCAGGAACCCGCTGCTGGCTTCGCAGTGATGTAGATATTGTCAACTACCGCCGAAACCGCTGTCGGCGAAGAACTTGAATTGTTCACCAACCACATGAACACCAAATTATATCCCGTCGACGCATTAGGAGCATCCACCAATACTGTCCCCGACACATTCGAAAAAGCAGAACTCCCACGCAACGGGAATGTAACAGGATTCGTCATACCTACCGAAACCACTTGCTTGCAATTCTGAATCTCATTCCCCGCCACAAAAACAGGCAAAGTCGCTCCTGTCTGCTGACCAGAGATCGTATTCGATACAGGTACCCACAACGCATACAATCCGTCAGCACTTGAACCGCCTGCCTTCCAATCGAAAGAGATGTCGTACTGACCCTGCGGCAATATAAAAGTACGATACGCACACACCACATAAGAACCTGCATCATAACCCGCATTACCCGCCTTGTTAACCACATACAACGACTGACTGCCCGACATGGGTGCCTGCGTACCTATGGTCCACTTCGTCTTTATCGATAAATTCGGATTAAATACATTGGCGGGTACATCGGCGAACTGCCATTCTGATACTTCGGCAGACTCTTCAAAAGAGTTCTCGTAGGGAACCGTCGTAACAGCAGCAGCCGCTACTGACCCCGCAAATACACAAAGCATACCGAACGCTAACAACCCGACCCTGCCTGCAATTGACATAGAGTACAACATTTTTCTCATATCCAATCTCTTTATAGATTACTCATTCACAAATAGATAACAAAGAGAGACATCCTCCTCTTCGAAGCAATCCCTCATACCTTAAACCATGCTATACCTTTCCCATT
>CAVHKB010000107.1:0-8684 GCA_963636305.1 Prevotella sp. P5-108 | reverse complement strand
ATGCTGTAGAGCCATAGCGTGCTATGGCTCTCAACTCCCCTTTGCAAAACGAACAATATGTTCCCAAAGAACCATACTTTGCCCCTAAACCCCTCTCTTTATGTTAATTGTAAATTCTTAATTGTTGATTAACCCCCTCTCCATAATTTATGAATAATTTATGTCAATACGGCACCGCCGTCCGTCGAAAAACAACCCCACCTTGCATATTAATTGTTAATTATTAATTGCTCCCCCATCTCCTACCACCGTATTCTCCCGTTCTCCCTGCCTTTTAATGCGGTTGCCCCGTGAAGATATAAGACACTGTTGCATATTTATAGGAAAAGCCGTATCTTTGCCCGTTAAAAGGTATTTTCTTTCAGGAAATAAGGATTTATTACAGAAAAGGATACATTATGATAGACTATATACGAGGGACTTTGACAGAATTGACACCGACAAATGCTATTATCGAGGCAGGAGGTGTAGGCTACGATATAAATATCCCGTTGCCGACTTATACGGCGTTGTCCGACAAGAAGGAAGATGTTCGTTTGTACATCCAAGAGATTATTCGTGAAGATTCCCATTTACTATATGGTTTTATGAACAAAGCCGAACGCTCGTTATTCTTATTGCTAATCAGTGTTTCTGGCATAGGAGCCAATACCGCCCGTATGATTATGTCGTCGTACACAGCATCTGAGGTCCGTCAAATAATAGCGACAGGTAATGTCCACGCCTTATCAAGTATCAAGGGTATAGGAGCAAAGACTGCCCAGCGTATTATTGTGGAGTTAAAAGACAAAGTCCTGAAGATAGAGTTCGATGGAGGAGTGCAGGATAGTGCAATGCCGATGGATAATATCGACAACGATTTGAAGCAGGAGGCTGTATCAGCGTTGATGATGCTTGGCTTCCAGTCATCGGCATCCTCAAAGGTAGTGGACAAGATATTGTCAGAAGACCCGCTTTGTCCTGTAGAGAAAGTTATTCGTATTGCGTTGAAGATGCTATAATAGTTGTCATTCTGAAGCATTTATTCCCCATAGTACTATTGCTCTTGTCGGTGCCTCTGTTCAGCCAGACACCAACGGATTCTGTTGCATCGTCGGAAAAGGTTCCGTCGGACAGTGTATTATTCGCACCTACCCGTGTAAAACAGTACGAGGCAACAGATTATGAAGTTCTGTCGTCGCCTGCATCATCAATGGATTTGCAAGACCCGAGCAATATCAAGACGGAGGTGGAATATCAACCGTCAACGGGTTATTATATTATTCACACAAAGATAGGGGATATAGACATCGCCACGCCATATCTAATGACGGAGAGTGAATATGGCAAGTACTCTGCACAGCAGGCAATGTCACGCTACTGGCAAGAGAAGATAAGTCAGGTGGAACATAGCAACGAGAAGAAGTTCGACCTCACCGATATGAAGTTTAACATTGGTCCTGCAGACAAAGTATTCGGTCCTGGAGGAGTACAGTTGAAGTTACAAGGTTCCGCCGAATTGATATTCGCATTCAAACATCAGTACTTGGATAATCCTGCATTGACCCAACGGGGGAGGAACAACAATGTATTTGACTTCGATGAAAAGATACAGTTAAATGTCAACGCCTCTGTAGGTGACAAGTTGAAGTTCAATATGAACTACAATACAGAGGCGTCTTTCGATTTCGACAGACAGAATCTAAAGTTGAACTATCAGGGAAAGGAGGACGATATTATCCAATCGTTAGAAGCGGGCAATGTATCAATGAGTTTGAACAGTTCTCTTATATCGGGTAGTCAGGCGTTGTTCGGAATCAAAGCGAACCTGAAATTTGGGAAGTTAAGTATTCAAGCCTTGGTGTCGCAACAGAATTCGCAGAGTCAAACGGTGTCCTCAAAAGGCGGTGCGCAGACAACAGAGTTCGAAGTATCTGCCGATAGTTATGATGAAAACCGCCATTTCTTTTTGGGGCATTATTTTCGCGACACCTACGAAAAGAACATGGCGCAACTGCCGTTTATTGCGTCAGGTGTCAACATTACGCGTATCGAGGTATGGATAACTAACAAGCGCGGACAATATGACAATGCGCGTAATATCATCGCCTTTACAGATTTGGGAGAGAACTCTGCGTCCCATATCAGCAGTACGCATTGGATTCCTACGGAAGGCGTTCCTGTACCCTACAACCGAGCCAACAGTTTGTATCGTGAAGTAACGGGATTGAGTGGCGTCCGCGATATACAACAGACGAATGTAGTATTGAGCAGTTTGGCAGGCTACGGAGTGACAGGAGGAGAGGATTATGAGAAGATAGAGTCTGCCCGTTTGTTGTCAAGTACAGAATACACTTTGAATGCTTCGTTGGGTTATATTTCGCTGAAGAGTGCATTGAATCAGGACGAGGTATTGTGCGTAGCGTATGAATACACCTACAATGGTCAGGTGTATCAGGTAGGTGAGTTTTCCACAGATGCAGGGGAGGAACTAAAAACCCCAAATGCTCTAATACTAAAGATGCTAAAAACCAGTTCAAATGCTCCTTCGCAGAAAGGTAAAGGGACTTGGGACTTAATGATGAAGAATGTCTATTCCATAGGCGCAATGCAAATGAGCAAGGAAAAGTTCGAGTTGTATGTGATGTACAAGAACGATTCTGTGGGCACTACAATGCAATACATCCCCGAAGGAGATATAAAGGGACAGCAACTACTCAAGGTAATGAACCTCGACCGTTTAGACCAAAAGAACAATGCCAACCCTGACGGTAAGTTCGACTATGTGGAAGGTTACACAGCACTATCGTCTAACGGACGCATTATATTCCCTGTACTGGAACCGTTCGGCAGTCATCTAAAGAAGAAGATAAACAATCCCTCTATAGCAGATAAGTATATATTTCAAGAACTCTACGACTCTACTTTAGTGATGGCACAAGAGATGTCGGAGAAAAACAAGTTTATGCTTGTCGGGAAGTACAAGGGTTCATCGGGCAACGAGATTCGTTTGAATGCCATGAATATCCCTCGCGGAAGTGTAAAGGTCACTGCAGGTGGTGCGGAGTTAGTCGAGAATGTGGACTATACAGTGGATTATGTAATGGGAACAGTGACGATACTTAACCAATCGATATTAGATGCAGGAACGAATGTAGATGTGAAGTTAGAGAATCAGTCAACCTTCTCTATGCAGCGCAAATCGCTATACGGGACGCATATAGAGTATGCCTTTTCTCCCGATTTCACAGTAGGCGGAACATTGATGCATCTTACGGAACGCCCACTAACGACGAAAGTGAATACTGGCAGTGAACCATTGTCGAACACAATATGGGGATTAAACACCTCCTATAAGACGGAGTTCATGTGGTTGAGCAATGCACTGGACCGTATCCCATGGATAACGGCGACCGCTCCATCAACCTTGCAAGTGAATGCCGAGTTCGCCCATCTGATTCCCGGTCATACACGCGATGTGGGTAAAGCCGGGTTGGCATATATAGACGACTTTGAATCTACCAAGACCAATGTGGATATACATTATCCTACTTTCTGGAAGTTGAGTTCTACCCCGTCATTCTTCTCCGAGTCGCAATTGAGCAACAACATTGAATATGGCAAGAACAGAGCGCGAATGGCGTGGTATATTGTCGACCCTATTTTCGGTCATGCCCAGAGTAATACGCCCCAGCATATCCGTGACGATGTGAATATGTTGTCCGACCACCGTACCCGTATTGTCTATGAGCAGGAGATCTATCCGAACAAGGAGGTGTTAGCCACCGAAGATACCCGTCTGTCGATAATGAACATTTCCTATTACCCCACAGAGCGCGGACCGTATAATATCGTAGCCGATGAGATAGGCTCTGACGGCCGGTTGACTAACCCCGAGAAACGCTGGGGAGGTATGATGCGCAAGTTGGATAATACCGACTTTGAAACTTCCAATATCGAATACATCGAGTTCTGGATAATGGATCCTTTCCTCACAAATTCGGGCGCTGACTACGAGGGTGGCGATATGTATATCAACTTGGGTGATGTGAGCGAGGATATCCTAAAGGACGGCAAAAAGGCGTTTGAGCATGGTCTTCCTATCAGCGATGCAGATGTGAACAGTACCGAGAGTACTGCGTGGGGTCGTGTTCCCAAAACGACAAGCACTGTGATGGCGTTCTCTAACGAGAGTGGTGCGCGCGAGAAACAGGATGTCGGGCTTAACGGTCTGTCAACGGCAGATGAGTTCTTGTTCGAGTATAACGGCGCGCATCCTTATGCCGATTATGTGGCATCGTTGCGAAGCAAAGTGTCTGCCGATGTGCAAAGCGCATGGGAGGCTGACCCCTTCTCACCGTTTAACGACCCTGCAGGTGACAACTTCCACTACTATCGCGGGACGGATTGGGATGAGCAGCATACGAATATCCTGACCCGATATAAGTACTTCAATGGCACAGAGGGGAACTCTCCTTCCACCGAGAACAGTTCGGAATCGTATGGTACTGCCGCTACGCTGCAACCGGATGTGGAAGATGTAAACATGGATAATACCCTGAACGAGTATGAAAAGTACTATCAGTATCGTGTCCAGATTCGTCCGGGTATGTTGGAGGTAGGTCAGCAACACATCACAGAGAAGTTAGTGACAAAAGTCACTTTGGAGAATGGCAACACAGAGGAGGTAACATGGTATCAGTTCAAAATCCCTATCCGTGAATATGACGACCGTGTAGGTACCATCCGCAACTTCAAATCAATTCGCTTCATTCGCCTTTTCCTTACGAACTTCAAGCAGGAAACTCACTTGCGTTTTGCTTCGTTTGACCTTGTACGAGGAGAATGGCGTTCCTATACCAAAGACTTGTATTCCACCACCGAACCGCCTAAGAGTTCGGCGTATATGGATGTAGAAGCCGTGAACATCGAGGAAAATGCCTCCCGCAGTCCGGTTAACTATGTGTTGCCTCCCGGTGTAAGTCGTCAGACCGATCCCGGTCAAGCCCAACTGATTTCACAGAACGAACAGGCAATGGTGCTGCGCGTACACGAACTCTCACCTGGAGATGCGCGCGCCGTATATAAATCCACAGGATACGATATGCGCAACTATAAGCGTCTGCAGATGTTTGTACACGCAGAGGCTCTGCGCGATGTACCCGACCTTGCCGACCACGATTTGACCTGCTTCATCCGATTGGGAAGCGACCTGAAGAATAACTACTACGAGTATGAAATCCCCCTTGTCCTTACCCCCGAAGGCTTGTATAATAACGATGAAACTTCCGACAGGGAAAAGGTGTGGCCCACGGCTAATATGTTCGATTTCGCTTTCGATGTCCTCACCAACACCAAGTTGAAACGAAACAAAGCCAAACGCGCTGGAAACACCAATGTAAGCAACTCTATCCCCTATTCCGAATACGATACCGACTCCAACAAACCCGATAACAAGATCACCGTTATGGGAAACCCGTCGTTGGGCGATGTGGGAAATATCATGATAGGTATCCGTAACCGTGGACAAACTGTCACCTCCGGTGAAATATGGGTCAACGAACTGCGAATGTCCGAATACAACGAGGATGGTGGTGTCGCCGCTATGGCTAATGTTGCCTTGGGCATCTCCGACATCGCCCAACTCAATATGGCAGGACGCATAGAGACTGCCGGATACGGTTCTATCGAGAGTAATGTCTTGGACCGTAACATGGACAATAGTTATCAGTTCTCCGTCAGTGCGGCTCTCGAGGGCGGACGGCTCTTCCCCGAACAAGCCAAGTTGCAGATACCTCTCTATGTCTCTTACACCAACGAGACCCTCTCTCCCAAGTACGACCCGCTGGACACCGACATAGAACTCAAAGAGAGTCTGAGTACCTTTAACACAAAGGCGGAAAAGGACTCGGTCAAGACCCTGTCCAATACCGTCCAAAAGAGTACAAACTTCTCGTTGAGTAGCGCAAAAATAAACATACGAAGCAAGAAAAAAGATATGTTCTACGACCCTGCCAACTTCAACATATCCTATTCCTATGCCTTGCAAGATAAACACAGCCCCGAAACGGAACACGACCTGCTGAAAGAGGAAAAAGGTTCGTTGAACTATTCCTACAACTTCAATCCTAAACCATGGGAACCTTTTAAGAATAGCAAAAAGGTTAGCAAACTCAAATGGATAAAGGAACTGAATATCTACTACCTCCCGCAGAGTTGGGCGTTCTCAACCGATATGCAGCGTAGTTTCACGCAGATGAAAATGCGCGACCTCACAGGAGGTATGTCCTCCGACCCTATCTTCTCCAAAGACTGGATGTGGAATCGCCATTTTGACCTCAAATATGACCTTACCAAAACGCTCAAGTTCTCTTTCCAAAGTGCCATGAACTCCACTGTGGAAGAAGGTACTCTCACGCCCGAAATCATTAAGGACTACAACTTTACCAACGACCACTACGAAGCCTGGAAAGATACTGTCCTCCGAAGTCTGCGTACCATGGGGTCTCCTTACTCCTACCAACAAGTCTTCACCGCCTCCTATAGCGTTCCTTTCAATCGTTTCAAGGCTTTCGATTGGATAACCGCTACCGGTACTTACAACGCCACATACAATTGGAACAGAACAGCACAGACAAGCGACCAAACTGTCGACTATGGCAATGTCATCTCCTCTATGGCGTCCTGGCAAGTCGACGGCGCAACCAACTTCGAATCGCTCTACAACAAGTCCAAATACCTCAAAGGCATCAACCAGCGATACTCCGGACGGAACACACGACGAGCCTTCCGACCGAAGACCTACACACAGACACTGGTCGCAAAGGCTGACTCTACCATCGAAATCAACCATCGGCTCAACTCCGAGAAACTGAAGGTGCAAGCAGTCGACGATAACGGAAAGACGGTATCGTTCAAGTACAAAACCGACGGTAAGGGCAAGATTCTGTTAACTCCAAAGAAGAACTGCCAAAACCTGTCAGTCACCATTACTACACAAGACCCCAACTCTCGCACACCGGCTCAAGTCGTCGGCGATTTAAGTGTACGCTTCCTAATGTTGGTTCGCAAAGCACAGATAACCTATCGTGAAACCAACTCCCTCACCGTCCCCGGCTTCTCTCCTCAAGTCGGCTTCATGGGAGAACGAAAGGTAGGTGGCTACTACGCTCCAGGGTTTGACTTCGCATTTGGCTTCGTCCCCACAGATTTTGTCGAGAAAGCAAAGGAACGCTATTGGCTGTCAGCCGACACATCTGTCGTGCAGCCTGCTACACAAGCCAAAACAACTGACTTCAACCTGCGGCTTACACTCGAACCACTTCCCGGATTGAAAATACAAATGAACGGACAACGCTACACCTCCTCCGCCTCGTCCATCATCTACTCTTACGACCAACTGCAAGAGACCTTCACCGGCTCTTACAACATCACACAAGTGGCAATCGCTACCGCTTTCGACAAGATAGGCTCTGCCGAACAGAACTATGGCACCAAGTCCTTCGAACGCTTCCTCGACTATCGCAGTACTATGCAACAGCGACTGGAAAGCGAATACACCAACCTTTCCTATCCCGATGCAGGATTCTTGAAAGGCACACCTACTGCCAACACTCCCTATAACCCGACCAAAGGAAGTATCAACATCAATTCTGCCGATGTGCTTATACCTTCCTTCCTCGCTGCATACACCGGACGCGACATCAACAAGATACAAACCAACCCCTTCCTATCTATCTTGCAGATTCTACCTAACTGGAGCGTTACGTTTGACGGACTGACCAAACTCCCCTGGATAAAAGATCACTTCCGCTCTTTCAACATCACCCATGCTTATACCTGCAAATACAATATCGGCGCCTATAGCAGTTACTCTACATGGGTACCTGCCGTCGATAATAAGAACAAGTCTCTCGGCTTCGTGCGCGATGTCACTACCGACAACCCTATTCCCTCCTCCGCTTACGATATATCCAACATAAGCATCACCGAGCAGTTCTCTCCGCTCATCGGACTGAATGTCGCCATGAAGAATTCACTCACCGCAAAGGTCGAGTACCGTAAACAACGCAACCTCACACTCAATGTCACCTCTGTACAACTTATGGAAGGGGCTACCAACGAACTGGTTGTAGGCGTCGGATATACCATCAAGGACTTCGATGTGATTATGAAACTCAAGAGCCAGAAGCAGACAAAAGTGAAGAACGACCTGAAGTTGAATGTCGATTTTTCCTACAAAGATGTCAAAACCTTGCTTCGGAAAGTAGAGGAGAATGTCACACAAGCCTCATCGGGAAACAAAGTCTTGGGAGTCAAAGTGTCTATCGATTATGTCCTCTCAAGTAAGGTCAACCTGCAACTCTTCTACGACCATCAAGGCACCACCCCGCTCATCTCCTCCTCCTATCCTATCAAGGCGGATAATGTCGGACTGAACATCAAACTCATGCTCACTCGATAACGCTACCCACACCCTCCTCCAAACCTGAAACCGACACAGCACCAACCCAAAACCTCCCTCTCGCTTCCCTCAAATCTCCTCTCCGCCAACTCAACACCTCCCCCACACCATACAAATCTATTCAACCCTCCACCGTGCGCTTATGCCCACCGTAGAGCCATAGCGTGCTATGGCTCTCGACTCCCCTTCAAAAGAAAAACTTTGTGTTCCCCTCAATCTCACTTTGCATGTTAATTGTTAA
>CAVHKB010000106.1:0-8733 GCA_963636305.1 Prevotella sp. P5-108 | reverse complement strand
ATGCGTCCTATATAAATCGTATATAAATCCTTTGGGAGGGGTAGTAAATAGTGGTTAAAACAAAGGCTGTCCGATGACTTCGGGCAGCCTTTGTTCTTTCAATCAATATAAAAGATTATTTAGTAGTTGCATAAGGGTCTATTTGATTGCCTACCGTTGACATAGCGCAACGGAAGCCGATAGTACTGGACGACTTGTCTTGGTCGAGATAGCGTCGTGTGGACGGGTTTAACCAATATACCCTATCATGCCAGGAACCGCCTTTATAGACGCGTGTTCTCTTTGTGATTTTGGGTGCCAAGACATCCGTCGGGTCGTGCTTGATTTCGGTGAGGTTGTTCACACCTACAGTGTCCAAAGGATAGTCGGTGTTGATAAGTGAAGCGAAATCGCCGTCTTTGTAGTCGCGTTTATCCTCGGCGCCTGTATATTCGGTAGCGACAGCTCCTACGGAGTCGATAACATATTCTTCGTGCACCGTACCGTCTTCCATGACTACTTGTGTTAATTTGGGACGGGTGTAGATATTACCACGGAAGGAGTTGTATTCGCTTGTCTCTTGATTCGAAGTCTCGCGGTATACATCCATTACCCACTCGTTAACATTACCTGCCATATTGTACAAGCCAAAGTCGTTCGGCATGAATTCGTCCACTGGACCAGTGATAACATATCTGTCGTTCAGTGCGCCGCTGACACCCATCATGTCGCCTCGTCCTCGTACGAAGTTGGCCTGTAGTTGCCCTTGCTGTTTGCTTGTAAGGTTACGGGGATGGTAGCCAGACCATGGGTAGATTTTACCTTCGACGGTCAGTCCGTCTTCGCCGGCGATAGGTGCATAGGCTGCAAATTCCCACTCGGCTTCAGTTGGCAGTCGGTATCCGACAACGAGGATGCCGTCAGCACGGTTTACTTTGCGTTCGTTGCCGTAACTATCCAACTTGGGTTTCTTACCCATTTCGGGATTATAGTCGGCGATAGTCAGATACTTCTGTGTATTAAATACGAACTTGTCGCGTATGTACTCGTAGGAAGGGCGGTACATAACGATACTGTTTTCGGGATCGTCAGGGTCGGGAACTTCGTATTCCTCCATAGTATAGCCTGTTGTTGCTTCCCACTCGTCCTTATAGGCTTCGTCGTCGGTTGGTTGCAAATCGGAGAACACAGGGACGGCAAGTACACCGGCGTTGATGAGTGCCAACTCGTTGACACGGTCGGTACGCCACTGACTGTATGCCATTGCTTGTTCCCACGAGACACCTACTACGGGATAGAAACTAAAGGCGGGGTGACGGTAGTAGTTGTCGAGGTACGGCTCGTTGTATGCCATTTCCTCGCGCCAAACTGTGGTGTCGGGCAGGACTTTCCTTACCAGTTCAGGTGCAACGGCTCCAAAGACCATTGTCATCCAATGCTCGTACTCACGCCAGTTGAGGTTAGTAATCTCGTACTTATCCATATAGAATGAGGTTACTGTGATGCTACGCTGCGCATTGTTGCGTGGAGCAGTGACGAACTCATCTTTTTCTCCCAACATAAAAGTACCGCCTTGTATAGGCACCATTCCTACAGGTGTCAGGTTGTTGACCCCTTCGAGTGCCTCAAAGTTGGTTGTGTTCTTGTCATAGTAATTCCACCCCGTAGTATTCGACACTTTAGTGTTTAAGTCACGCTTATTGGAGCAGGACGCAAGGCATACCACTGCCGACAACATGGTCGCTTTCAGGACCACGGACAATACTATGGAAAGCGATAGAAACTTCTTACGATTATTCATAGATTCTCGTTATGATATTATTCAGTCTGCAAAGTTACATTATTTTCTTTACTATGACAATACAAAAGACGGAAAATATTCCAAAAAAAGGACAGTATGGTTATTTGTACCTATAAAATATGCTATTTTTTACACATTTTTAGGGTAATTCAGTGGAAAATCGTACCTTTGTGGTCGGTTAGGATATGAAATAATGTCTATGTGCATATTGAATCTTCAAGGAAAAGCAGTGGTATTTGACAGTCCGTCGGTAATGGCGATTATCAACATCACGCCTGACAGTTTTTATGCGGCATCGCGTGTGGATACAGAGTTGGGTGTTCTTTCGTGTGCGACGAGAGCGTTGGAGGAGGGTGCTGCGATATTGGATATAGGTGCATATTCTTCCAGACCTAACGCAGCCCATGTGTCGGAAGAGGAGGAGTGGAGGCGTTTGCAAGGTGCGTTGAAGGTGATTCGCAGGGAGTTTCCAGGTGCGATATTATCAGTAGATACCTTTCGTGCGGCAATAGCCCGTCGTGCCGTTGAGGAGTTTGGAGTGCAGATTATCAATGACATATCGGGAGGAGAATTGGACCAGGAGATGTTTGCAACGGTGGCGCAGACACATGCTGCATACATTCTTATGCACAGCAAAGGGACGCCACAGACGATGCAGAGCCTTGCGCAATATGATGATATGCTTTCCGAAATTGTTCACTATTTTGAGGTACATATCCATCGATTGCACTTGCTTGGGGTGACCGATATAATCCTTGACCCGGGCTTCGGATTCGCAAAGACAGTGGAACAAAATTATGAACTGCTTCGTAGGATGTCGGCATTGGAGTTGTTCCAACTGCCCTTGTTGGCGGGTTTGTCCCGTAAGTCGATGATATACAAGCCTCTTGGATGTACGCCCGACGAGGCTCTCAATGGCACAACGGCACTTAATATGTTGGCATTGCAGCAGGGAGCGACATTTTTGCGAGTACATGATGTGAAGCCAGCAATGGAGGCGATACATCTATACAATCTATATACGGCAACAGACAATCGAGACGACTAAACTATGGGATTTCAGATAGGATTCAAAGACATTGTGGATATAATTCTTGTAGCAATTATATTCTACGAGACATTTAGGATATTAAAGCGTTCAGGGGCAGTGAACCTTTTCTGGGGTATACTTGCGTTCCTGATTGTATGGTTTTTCACCTCTTATGTATTCTCGTTGGAACTTACGGGTGCCATATTCGATCGCATCATTAATGTTGGGGCATTGGCACTTATAGTCATCTTCCAAGATGAGATCCGTTCCTTCTTTTCCCATATAGGTTCACGGTTTAATGCCCGCACATTCCACAAGACACTGCATAACGAAGACAAACAAGTGCAGGAGAATGCCCACGAGATAATCGAAGCCTGCCGCCACATGTCGATGAGCAACACGGGGGCATTGTTGGTCATTACCAGGAGTCAGGACATGATAGAATACACCTCTACGGGTGAGAAAATCGATGCACGCATCAGCGCCCGTATGATAGAGAATATCTTTTTCAAGAACACTCCTCTGCACGACGGGGCTATGTTCATCGCGCACGGAAAGATTGACAGTGCTGCCTGCATCTTGCCAGTGTCGAACAATCCCAACCTGCCCACGCAGTATGGTTTGCGGCATAGAGCGGCTCTTGGTCTGACAGAGAAGACGGATACAGTGGCTATTGTTGTTTCAGAAGAGACAGGGCATATCGCTGTGGCAATGGGAGATAAGATCCGTCGAGTGAAGATAGACGAACTGGAACAGATACTGCTTCTTGCTTTGAAAGCCAACTAAACACGCAACTTGTTCGGGAGGTGTTGCAATAGTCTTTCCGATAGCATAGGCAGGACAAAGCAATCCGTTCCGTAATTATTGCGACCTAACAAGGATGCAGGCATTAATCGTTAGGATAGGTGCGAACTTGCATTTTCTGTATTGTTCTTTATAGAAAAGGATATAACAAAACAGAAGATACCACCCACAGGGTAGTATCTTCCGTATCAGTTACTTATCAACTCAAAGTAAGGCTTGAATGAGTTGCTGCAGGTCTTGCTTGCGACAAGCACCCACATGGCGATTAATGAGTTCCCCGTTCTTAAAGAACAGCATAGTGGGGATGTTCATAATACCAAACTGTGCGCAAGCCGCATCGTTCTCATCTACATTGAGTTTGCCAACAATCACTTGACCGTCGAATTCGTTCGAGAGTTCTTCGACGATAGGCAACATCATCTTGCAGGGACCGCACCAAGGTGCCCAAAAGTCGACCACGACAGGTTTTCCTTCTGCCAAAACCTCTGCAAAGTTAGCATCTGTAATCTCTTTTACCATAGTATATATATTTAGAGGGTTGTTATTTGCACCTTATCATCTACCAAGTTCAAAGACAGTACCTTGTCTGCCTTTACCGTATTGCCTTCAAGAACCAGATTTTCTTCTCCCAACAAGAAATCGGTGAGAGGCTCCTCCACTTCCTGTACGATAACACGCTTCAACGGTCTTGCGCCGAACTGCGGGTCATATCCTTTCTTGATAAGCATCTCTTCCACTTCTGTCGACAATTGCAGTCGGTACCCCATCCTTGCCATGCGCTCACTCAAGTGTTGCATCTCCAAAGCAAGTATCTTGCGCAGTGAATCCGCCGACAGACCATTAAAGGTGACAATACTGTCGATGCGGTTCAAGAACTCTGGCGAAAAGGTAGTGTCTAAAGCCTTGCGTATAACCGACTTCGCCTCGTCGTTAGAGAGTGTCGCCTTCGAAGAGAACCCTATTCCCCTGCCAAAATCTTTCAACTGCCTGCTACCCGCATTGGAGGTCATAATAATGATGGTATTCTTGAAATCCACCATTCGACCCTGTCTGTCTGTCAGTCGCCCTTCGTCCAATAACTGCAACAGTAGATTGAACACATCCGGATGTGCCTTCTCTATCTCGTCGAACAGGACAATCGAATAAGGCTTGCGACGAACTGCCTCTGTCAGTTTGCCCGCATCCTCATGACCTACATAACCTGGAGGCGCACCAACAAGCAGAGAAACAGTATGCTTCTCCATATACTCCGACATATCTATACGGATAAGAGCATCCTTCTGACCGAAAACTTCTTCTGCAAGACATTGAGCCAGATATGTCTTCCCGACGCCCGTAGGTCCCAAGAACAAAAAAGTACCGATAGGGTGATTAGGGTCTTTCAAACCGACACGGCTGCGCTGAATAGAGCGTACCACTGTCCTTACGGCATCATCCTGACCTATCACCTTTGCCATAAGCGTATCGCCCAATGAGCGCAAGCGTATATTTTCAGACTTGGCAATTCGCTGCAACGGTACACCCGACATCAACGAAACCACCGCCGCCACATCGTCTGGCGTCACCTCATAAGGAACACTCTGTTGCTGCGCCTTCCACTGCTGTACATCTGCCTCATATCGGTCACGCAACTGTTTCTCCTGGTCCCGTAGAGAAACGGCCATCTCGTAGTTCTGCTCGCTGAGAACCTGATTCTTCTGTCGCGTAATTTCCTCTATCTCCTGCTCCATCTGCTTGAAGACTTGCGGATACTCTGAAGTACGGACTTGTCCCCTTGCCCCTACTTCGTCCAACACGTCAATAGCCTTGTCCGGAAACACTCGCTCCGTGATATAACGCTGCGACAGACTGACACACATCCGAAGAACATCCTCCGAGTACGAAACATGATGATGCGCACCATACGCTGGCGCAATATGTTGCAAGATAAGAAGTGTGTCCTCCTCTGTCGTCGGCTCCACAATAATCTTCTGGAAGCGTCGTTCAAGCGCACCGTCCTTTTCTATCGAGGTCCGATATTCATTCAGCGTCGTAGCCCCAATGCATTGCACTTCCCCTCGGGCCAATGCAGGCTTCATCATACCTGCCACATCCAATTGACCCGCCTGGTTCCCTGCTCCGATAATGGTATGTATCTCATCGATAAAGAGAATAATCTCCCGATGTGCCTGTAACTCTGTCAGAACGGCCTTCATTCGTTCCTCAAACTGACCGCGATACTTCGTCCCTGCTACCATCGAGCCAAGATCAAGCGTGTAAATACGCTTGCCTAAAAGGAACGGTGCCACATCCCCCCTCACTATGCGCTGTGCCAATCCTTCCACAATAGCCGACTTTCCCACACCGGGTTCTCCTATCAGGACAGGATTGTTCTTCTTCCGACGCGACAATATCTGTATCACTCGGTCTATCTCCCTCTCCCTGCCAATAACAGGGTCCATCTCTCCACGACCCGCCTCTCTGGTAAGGTCCTTACCGAAACTGTCCAACGCAGGAGTATCGGAAGACCGGCTACGAGTCTGTTTCATAGTCTTGATATGTGACTGTTCTTGCGGTGCGGGATTGTCGTCATCGTCCTCGTCTTCCGTAAAGCCAAGACCCATCTTGGGCTGCGGGGGACAGACAAATCGCTGTACCATACTCTCGTAGGATATCCCGTGTTCCTTGTTGAGCAGTGTAGCCACACGATTCGTTTTCTCACGCAGTATCGCCAATAGCAGATGCGCTGTACCTGCCTTCTCCGTCTTTGCAGCCATCGCTTCCAGGTCCAACAACCGAAGAATACGCTTCGACATCGTGTCATAAGTAATATCTCCTTCCTGCGGACAGGCTTCACTATGCAGAGCCTGCTCCAACTCTTTGCGCAGACTATCCGTATCTCCCACTGTCGCACGAAGCATCTCGCAGGCACGACCCTCGTTCAAACGAAGTATGCCAAGCAGCAAATGCTCCGAACTGATTTCTTTACACCCTAAACGCTCCGCCTCCTGACGGCTGAACTGCAACGCTCTGTACAAATTTGTAGTATAGTTCATAGTAGGTTATGTTTGTTATCTGTTAAAATGCCAGGCTAAACCTGCGCGGAACACCGGAGGATTTAGTGGATAACCTGGCATCGAGTAATAGTTCTTCTCCTTCATAAAGTATTGGTTGAAATGAGTGAAATGCGCAAAAAACTTCAAATGGATGGAACGGACATAGAAGTTGGCATAAACATTCAGTATAGGATAATTACCCACCTTTGTCTGGCTCTGTACCATAAACTGCCCCGTCGCTGGGTTTAGCAAGGGAGCGTAATAAGCCGTATTATAGTGCATATCTACACCCATCTGTACATCAAGCGCACGAAACCAACAACCATAGTAATATAGATTATGATACAGACATATCGCTGGCAATGGCAGTGCAGCCGACGACGACATCTGCCACACAACGGTATTATCCATAGCAACATACTTTGTCCGCAAATTTAGTGCCACATCTGCCGACACCACCTGTATGTGTCCCGTGTGCTGCACGGGCATACCCGACTCGTCAAAATAAATATATCGCATCACATCCTCAAAACCTACCTTCACCGACGGTTGAACATACCGTGTCGGATAGGCTATCTTCCCTCCGATATACATTTTATATACTTTCTGAAAATCATTGTCCCAGCAATAATGATTGGAACGGTAATGTTGCAGAAAATATGTCGGTTGCTCATTCTTTATATACGCATCCGCTGCTATTGTCATTGTGTCCTTACCAATGTGGAACGAACCGTCAAGACTCCCTTCTACTCGGAACTCTCCTAATTTATACCCCACCAAACACACATCGCCAAGAAATCCGTAGTGGACATATTTCCCCCGCTTCTTATAGAGAGAACCACCAACCCATGTGTTGTTATACCAGCGATACGACATCGTGGTGTCCGTCTGCAAACGAAGAGGATCACTCGACAACTCACTCATGGAAAGATTCATATCCGTAGCAAACGGCGCCTCTGTCGCAGGAACGGTGTAAGCATAACGCTGGCATTCATTGATGGCATACACAGTCGCCCCAAAGCGAAGCCATTTGTTGAACTCTTCTTCAAAGGTCACTGCCACCGTATTCCGTATGTTCAGTACGTTCGCAGTGTCCCGCGTCTGCTGACGGTCAAAATAGGTATTGGCGTAAAAACCCTGCAAAGCACTGTTCTCTATATATCGCTTCACACTCTGATTCACCTCCACCGTGTGCATAAATGTCGTAACAGGAATGTAGTCTGTTGTCACCGAATCCTCCGATACCTTCCGCTCACGCTCTACACATATACTGTATCGGTGATTGAAAAAACCGCTTATATACCTCAATCCCGACATCGCATTCAATTGAACAGGCAAATCTTCAGGCTCCAAACTGCCTCCCAATTCCGCACCTTCCGACAAACCGCCGTTCTCGAAATTACTCAACGAGTTGAAGGTAACTGCTCCCTGACACGAATAATGGTTTCCCGTATAAGATGAGAACACCGAACCATTGAATCGCTTTCCCGATTGCGACGCGTAATGACCCACTGCGTTCAGATAATTCAACGACAACCCTAAATTGAAGCGCGGAGTCACATTACCCGTAAACATAAAATCAATATCGTTCTCCTCTCGGTATGTCTTGAATCCCTTGTTATATCCCACTCGGCTATAGGGCGTCGTCGTATTGTAAAACTGAACATCCTCTGCCGTCAACAGATAAGGCTGATAGGCATTGGCAAACAAAAAACCTGTCTTGTCCTGCCTGTCAAAATAGATTTTCGACTCGATAGGCGACACCAGATTGCCGTTGTAGGTATTGGCTATAGAGTATCTGTTTATCACGTCCCGCATCGGGAAATCAATATACGATGTGTCCATGCTTGCCGAATCGGTAATGAACCCGTCCAACAAACGCCAACTGTGAACAACGGTCGGTATGGGTTTCTCTTTGGCATGCACCACTCCAAGACCTATCAGGCAGCAACCGCAGAACAATATGTATTTGCGTAAGCACATTTGGTGCAAAGGTAGTATATTTTTTTCGATAACACAATCGACAATTTTTCACTGCACAATAATCTCACCTCCCCAGAACAACCCACCCCCTCCCCCATAAC
>CAVHKB010000105.1:0-8762 GCA_963636305.1 Prevotella sp. P5-108 | reverse complement strand
CTGTAGAGCCATAGCGTGCTATGGCTCTCTGCGTGGCTTCTTGCGTGGTAATGAAAACAACCATACTCTGCATGTTAATTGTTAATTCTTAATTCTTAATTCCATAATGCCTCTTTTCTCCCCCTGCCGAACATTTCTTCAAAAAAAATCCATACCTTTGCAACCGATTGAACAGACTCCTCCATAAGGGTCGTGTTCGCTACAGTAAAGCATTAGTTTGTGAATTGGTTAATCGATTTGTTGTCAAATGACTCTGTTGCACACACTATGTTAGTGTACAGTGCAATCATTGCATTGGGTTGTGCTTTAGGAAAGATACGAATATACGGCATCTCATTAGGCGCAACCTTTGTCTTGTTTGTCGGTCTGGCTATGGGACACTTCGGAGTAAGGTTAGATAACCAATTGACCAACTTTATGGAAAACTTCGGACTTATTCTGTTCGTCTTCTCTATTGGCTTGCAAGTAGGACCGGGATTCTTTGCGTCTTTCAAAAAAGATGGACTGAAACTCAATCTGTTAGCCTGCTTCATTGTATTGTTAGGCATAGTCACTGTCTTGCTCCTCAATATCATCTACGGCGATACCATAGGGATGCCTATGATGGTTGGTATTATGTGTGGCGCAATCACATCTACGCCCGCCTTGGGTGCTGCCGAAGAGGCTTTAGGACAGTTGCAGTCAACAGGCATAATCAGTTCTGTTCCGGCTATCAGTCTGGGCTGTGCTGTTGCTTACCCGATAGCCATTCTGTGTACCATTGCCGTAATGATGCTGATTCGGTGGATATTCCGTATCGATTGCAAAGAAGAAGAAAAACGATTGCATTCAACGGCCATAACCGAAGAAACTCCCGACATTCTAACTTTCCGTATCACACAGAATACCATCAACGGTATAAGCCTGGCTGAACTGAAACAACAATTCGGTCATCAGTGTATCGCTACTCGGGTAAACAGAAATGGAAACATTTTCATACCTCATGCCGATACTCCACTGTTCACGGGCGATATTGTACTGATTGTTACCCGTCATCACGACGCTGCTGATTTGGAGAAACTACTCGGAGAGAAAATCGAATATGAATGGAAGGACGACGAAAAAGAATTGGTCTCCCGTCGTATCGTGGTCACCAAAAGCAATGTGAATGGAAAGACCATCGGACAATTGCACTTGCGTAATATATTCAATGTCAATGTCACACGCATCAATCGTGCAGGGGTGAACCTATTGGCACGCCCCGATTTGGCTCTGCAAGTCGGAGATAAGGTAATGGTGGTAGGTCCTCTCGATGGTATTCAAAAAGTCGAGAACATATTAGGCAACACACTCAATCGTCTGAACGAGCCACATCTGATAACGCTCTTCTTAGGAATCTTGCTTGGTATCATATTAGGCGCAACTCCTGTCTATCTGCCTCACTTGCCCATGCCAACTCGCTTGGGCTTGGTAGGAGGACCCTTGGTCGTTGCTATACTGTTAGGCCGCTTTGGTTATAAACTGAAACTCATTACCTACACCACACAATCGGCTAACCTGATGTTAAGAGAATTAGGTCTTTGCTTGTTCCTTGCAAGTTTGGGTATTCAATCCGGCGGCGAGTTTGTGCAATCGGTTATCTCACCCAATGGCCTGCATTGGATATTGTGCGGCGCAATCATAGCAATAGTTCCTCCTTTCATCGGCGGTAGTATCGCAAGAGGTATGCGTATGAACTTCTTCACAATTTGCGGACTGATTGCAGGGGCGCATACCAATGCACCGTGTCTGTCCTATGCCAATGCGCAAGGCGATACCGACGAACCTGCTGTGGTCTATTCAACTATCTACCCGCTTGTTACTTTCTTGCGAATAGTTTCTGCGCAGATACTCATATTGTTGTGTGTCTGAAAAACATTCCTCATATCAAAAATTAGCCTGTCATACACTTTCGTACGACAGGCCAATCATCTGATATGTATCTTCCGTCTTCTGTTCTCCGACAATCGGTTGGGGTCGGTTCCACGCCGAAGATAGGGTAGTGCTATAACTCTTTTTTAACCTCTACTTGTTCGAACGACTCAATAATATCGCCTTCTTGTATATCGTTATACGAGCGTATGTTCAAACCGCATTCTGTGTTGATACCTACTTCTTTGACATCATCTTTTTCTCTCTTCAACGATGCCAATTCACCTGTATAGATAACAATACCGTCACGAATAACGCGTACACGGTTGCCACGCTTAATCTTGCCCTCTCTTACTATACAGCCCGCTACAGTACCAACCTTTGTTATGCGGAATGTCTGGCGTACTTCCAATGTGGCTGTAATTTCCTCCTTCAATTCAGGGGCTAACATACCAGCCATTGCCGCCTTAATCTCCTCAATAGCATCATAGATAATACTGTATAGACGAATATCAATCTCTTCTTTCTCCGCCAATTTACGCGCCGTAGCGGTAGGTCGCACCTGGAAACCTACTACAATAGCATCAGATGCCTCAGCAAGAAGAATATCAGAGTCGGATATAGCACCAACGGCCTTATGTATTACGTTCACTTGTATATTCTCGGTGGACAATTTAATCAAAGAGTCAGAAAGAGCCTCTACTGAACCATCCACGTCGCCTTTAACAATAATATTCAACTCTTTGAAATCGCCTATAGCCAAGCGGCGTCCTATTTCCTCCAACCCTACATGCTTCTTTGTACGAATAGACTGCTCTCTTTGTAGTTGCTCACGCTTATTGGCAATCTCTCTTGCCTCTTGCTCCGTATTCATAACCACAAAATCATCACCTGCCTGTGGCGCACCATTAAGACCCAATATAAGAACAGGCTCACCAGGATGCACCTCCGTAACTCGCTGGTTACGCTCATTAAACATCGCTTTTATACGACCATGTGCAGTACCTGCCAGAACAATATCTCCTAAATGCAATGTACCGTCTTGCACCAATATAGTGGCGATATAACCGCGTCCCTTGTCCAACGATGACTCGATAATCGAACCTTTCGCCTTGCGCTTTGGATTAGCCTTCAAATCTAACAACTCCGCTTCAAGAAGAACTTTTTCAAGTAACTCAAACACACCCATACCGCTCTTTGCAGATATGTCCTGCGATTGATACTTACCGCCCCATTCTTCCACAAGTATATTCATATTGGCAAGTTGTTCTTTGATCTTGTCAGGATTAGCACCGGGTTTATCACACTTGTTGATAGCAAATATCATAGGAACACCTGCTGCCTGTGCATGATTTATAGCCTCTATAGTTTGGGGCATCACAGCATCGTCGGCGGCTACAATAATAATGGCTATATCTGTTACCTTTGCACCACGCGCACGCATCGCAGTAAATGCCTCATGTCCAGGTGTGTCCAAGAATGTAATATGCTGCCCATTCTTAAGACATACATTGTATGCACCAATATGCTGCGTAATACCTCCCGCCTCTCCTGCAATCACATTCGTATTACGAATATGGTCCAATAGCGATGTCTTACCATGATCGACATGACCCATTATTGTGATAACCGGACAACGAGGCACAAGATCTTCTTGCGAATACTGTTCATCGTCGTGCAATTCTTCAATAACTTGCGCCGAAACATACTCAGTTGTAAAACCGAATTCCTCTGCTACTATATTGATTGTCTCTGCATCCAACCTTTGGTTTATACTAACCATCAATCCTAAACTCATACAGGTTGCTATCACCTGGTTGACAGAGATATTCATCATTGTTGCCAACTCGTTGGCAGTAACGAATTCCGTAAGTTTCAGTACCTTCGACTGGGCTTGTTCTTTCTCAAGGATTTCCTCTTGATGCATTCTCACATGCTCTCGTTTCTCCTTACGGTATTTAGCCCCCGTATTCTTGCCCTTGCCTCCTTGTAGCCGTGCGATAGTCTCTTTTATCTGCTTCTGTACCTCCTCATCGTCTATCTCAACCTTTATAGGACGCTTGTTTTGTTTTGGGTTCTTGTTACCTTTTCTGAAATCAGGATTATTCACATCCACTCTCCCTTGCTTTATGCGCTCACGCTTGCGTTTCCCGTCTTTGTCGGTGTTGGCAGCGTTCGTGTTCGCCGAAGGGGTAGTGTTGCGTTGTTGTTCGCGGCGTTCGTCACGCTCTTTCTTTTTCTGCTCCTTGGTCTTTTGCTTCGGATGGGTTGACTGATTCAGTTTGTCCAAATCCAATGTACCTACAATCTTGGGCTTATTCACAATGATAGGCTTACCGAAAGTAAACACATCAGGCTCTTTCGAAGCAGCCGTGGCAGTCGCCTGTTCTTGCTGTTTCGTTTCCTCTTTGTCGGCATTCTGCACTTCCTGTGGCTTCTTGTCTGCAGGAATATCTTTCTTCTCCTCTGCCGTCTTCGTTTCCTGTTTCGGCTCCTCTGCAGGCTGTTTTTTGACCTCTTCTGCAGGTTGGGCAACAGGCTTCTCTTCTTCCTGCTCCTTCTTGGGTGGTGCAGGCGTTTCTTCCTCTTTGACAGGTTGAACCTCCTTCACCTCTGCTTTCTTTTCTTCCGCAGGAACGGTCTTTGCCTCTTTCTCCTGTTTCTCTTGAGGCTTCTCTTCTTGGGCTGTTGCAGTCGCTTGGGTCGTTTGAGCCACCTGATGCGACTTCCCTCCGAGGTCGATATGTCCTACTACTTTTGGCTTCTGCACTGACGGTACAGGCTCTGGTTCGGGTTCAACATTCGCCTTTGCAGCAACAACTGCTTTATCTCGCTCTTGCCGTTCTTGTTGGAGTTTCTCTGCCTCCATCTTTAGAGCCATATCTTTGTTAAATGCCTTCGCAAGCAGAAGATATGTCTCGTCGTCTATTCGCATATTCGGATCGAGAGATATATCTTTTCCTTGCTTCTGTGCAAACTCAACGGCGGTAGCCATACCGATGTTGAGTTCTTTACAAGCCTTTATAAGTTTTATTGCCATGCAGATTCTGATTTTACATTATTAGTAGTCCATAATTTGTTCGTAGTAAGGAATAGGAGATGGAGTAGGGAGTCGCTGCTGTTATTCTTCAAACTCAGCAGCAAGAACATTCCTTACATCATCAATGGTCTCTTCCTCGAGGTCGGTCTTGCTGAGCAACTCCTCACGAGGGGTATCCAACACGGCACGCGCTGTGTTCAGTCCGATACCCTTGAGTATATCAATCACCCATTGATCGATTTCATCGTTGAATTCGTCCAAGTAAATATCTTCCTCATTGTTTTCTTCCATCTCGCGGAATACTTCAATGTCGTAGCCTGTCAGTTTGCTGGCAAGTTTTATGTTCGCACCGCCCTTGCCGATTGCCATACTTACCTCATCGGGTTTCAAATAGACATTGGCAACCTTGTTCTCCTCATCAATCTCCATCGAAGAAATCTTTGCCGGAGCAAGGGCGCGCTGAATATACAGGTTTATATTGCTTGTGTAGTTGATGACATCGATATTCTCGTTGCGCAGTTCACGCACTATACCGTGTATTCGCGTTCCTTTTATACCCACACACGCGCCTACAGGATCTATGCGCTCGTCGAACGACTCTACCGCCACTTTGGCTCGCTCACCCGGTATGCGTGCTATGTCTTTAATGGCTATCAAACCATCGTGTACCTCTGGAATCTCCTGCTCGAACAGACGCTGTAGAAAAACAGGTGATGTACGCGACAAGGTTACTCGCGGATTCTGATTCTTGTTCTCCACTTCTTCCACTATGGCGCGAACCATATCTCCCTTTCGATAGAAATCGGTCGGTATTTGGTTTGTCTTGGGCAGGAACAAGTCGTTCCCTTCGTCATCCAGCAGAAGCATCTCCTTTTTCCATACCTGGTACAGTTCGGCGGTAATGATTTGCCCTTTCAACTCTTTGTATTTCAGATACAGATTTTCTTTCTGCAAGTCAAGTATCTTACTGGCGAGTGTCTGCCGCAAGTTCAAGATCATTCTGCGACCAAAACTCATGAAGTCAACCTTGTCGGTCACCTCTTCGCCTATTTCGCACTCATCGTCAATCTCTTTCGCTTCAGAGTAGTGTATCTCGGTGTTCGGATTTGCTTCCGCGTCGTCTGCCACTACCGTACGGTTACGATAAATCTCCAAGTCTCCTTTCGTCGGGTTGATGATGACGTCGTAGTTCGCGTCAGTACCGTACATCTTCGCGATGACATTGCGGAAACTGTCCTCCATAACATTGATGAATGTCTGTTGGTCAATGTTCTTTAGTTCGTTGAATTCTTTGAAAATGTCAATAAAGTTGACATTCGCTTGTTTTTTTGTAGCCATTACTTGTAATGTTATTATTTGTAATTGATATTTTTCTTCTTTCTTGATGTCCTATACCTTCAAGTCGTAAACCACCGACTTTACATCTGTGTAGCCCCAACTCAAGGTCTCCCTAACAGTCTGTTTGCGCTTCTTGTTCTCTACCGCCACTTTCACCTCTGTCTCCACCGAGAATGTGCTGTCTGTCGCATCCACCAACAATCCCTTCAACTTTTTCCCGTCCTTTAGCAGAACAACCACCTCGTTGCCGATGTTCTTCCGATACTGAAAAGGCGTCTTCAGTGGGTCGGTCAATCCTGCCGAACCTACCACCAAAGAGTAATCCTCAATCTCTCGGTCTATCTTGGCGGCAATATACTCGCTGACTGCCGCACAGAAATCAATGTCAATAGGAACCAATGCATCCAAACTGACGCTTATATCATTGCTCGGCGACACAATCACCTCCACTACCTGATACTGCTCTGTCGGCTGCGTATGAGCCGTAATGTATTCGTTTACAATCTCTTCTACAAATCCATTGTCCGTCATAGGTCACTTATATTTGCAACGAAAGGGAGCCGAATTCGGTCCCCTTCATCAAATCAAGTGCAAAGGTACAATCTTTTTTCCTTCTGCACAAGGGTTTTCTGATAATTTTACAGCAACGACCTCTCCACTGCTTCTATGGTAGCACTTTCAGTGCTGCATCGACCCGTCGCAGTGTCTCCTCTTTACCCAACACATTCGTTATCTCCCAAATGTGTGGTCCTCGTGCTGCGCCTACCAGGCATATACGGAATGCATTCATCACAATGCCTACACCATACCCCTTCTCTGCTATCCACGACATAACTACCTTGTCCAATGTTTCTGCCGACCAATCGTCGGTCTCACGCAACAATTGGCACAAGCCCGTGAGGTGCATTCGCGACTCTTCCTTCCACCTCTTCTTCAGCGACTTCTCGTCATATTCCGTCGGGGCTACAAAGAAGAAATTCATTTGCTCCCACAGTTCCTTTACGAAATCAACACGCTCCTTCACCAAACCGATCACATGAGGCAACTGCTCACGCTCCTTGGCATTGAACGAGTATATTCCTAATTGGCAGAATTCGTCGGCAAGATAATCATTGTCCTTCATCTGCAGATATTGGTGGTTGAACCATTTCCCCTTCTCAAAATCGAACTTCGCTCCCGCTTTGCTCACGCGCTCCAACGAGAAGGACTGAATAAGTTCCTCCATCGAATATATCTCCTTGTCATCTCCGCTGTGCCAACCCAATAGGGCAAGGAAATTAATCACTGCCTCTGGGAAATAACCCGACTCACGATACCCGCTGTACACGGCTCCGCTTTTCTGGTCATGGAACTCCAATGGGAATACGGGGAAACCAAGACGGTCTCCGTCCCTCTTCGACAACTTCCCGTTTCCGTCTGGCTTCAAGAGTAATGGCAGATGCGCAAACGCCGGCATCGTGTCCTGCCAACCGAATGCACGGTAGAGCAATACATGCAAGGGTGCCGACGGCAACCACTCCTCGCCACGGATAACATGGGATATTTCCATCAAGTGGTCATCTACTATATTTGCCAAATGGTAGGTCGGTAGGTCGTCCGACGACTTATACAACACCTTGTCGTCAAGGATATTGGAGTTGATAACCACCTCCCCGCGAATAAGGTCGTGAACATGAATGTCTTCGTCGGGTTCTACCTTGAAACGGACTACATACTGCTCTCCGCCTTCGATACGCCTCTCCACCTCCTCCTGAGGAAGAGTCAACGAATTGCACATCTGCGTGCGGGTCTTTGCATCGTACTGAAAGTTCTGTATCTCTGCCCGTTTCTGCTCAAGTTCTTGAGGTGTGTCAAAAGCAATATAGGCGTGTCCTGAATCTAACAGTTGCTTCACATACTTCCGATAGATGTCACGCCTCTCCGATTGACGGTATGGACCATTCGGACCGCCTACACTCACACCCTCGTCTATACCTATCCCCAACCAATGCAGCGACTCGATGATATACTCCTCCGCACCCGGAACAAAGCGGGCAGAGTCGGTGTCTTCTATGCGAAGCAACATATCGCCTCCGTGTTGGCGGGCAAACAGATAATTGTAAAGGGCGGTACGGACTCCGCCTATATGCAACGCTCCTGTCGGACTCGGAGCAAAACGCACACGAACTTTTCTTTCCATTGAATGAGTTGGTTTTTATTCAGCCTGCAAAGATAAAACATTTTTTTGGCGATTAGTGCCTTCTGCCTATGTTTTTTGTTTTTACGGCGCATTTTGTCCGATAAGAATCGGCTCCTCCCCTGACTATGACCTTATAGAATATGTTAATCTCCTGTAGGAAATCTCCATAGAACAGTAAAAAGAAAATGCATAAAGCAGGCTCGCTCTTTCTTTGTCCATACGGAACGGTTGCCCTCTGTCAAGCCCAGTATATACTGTCAATTTCAAAGGATTTATATACGATTTATATAGGACGCATATAGGACGAATATAGGA
>CAVHKB010000104.1:0-8864 GCA_963636305.1 Prevotella sp. P5-108 | reverse complement strand
ACTATAGGTCCACTCAATATATCATTCATGGCGTCAAAACAAAAAACTCAGAGAGTCAGTTTTTCTTCCACGCAGAAGCAAATACCTTATCCTGACTTTCTTGAGATACAACTAAAGTCTTTCCGTGAATTTCTGCAGACCGACACGGCTCCCGAGCAGAGACGAAAAGAAGGGCTTTTCAAAGTGTTCTCCGAGAATTTCCCTATATCGGATACACGCAATAATTTTGTACTCGAATTTCTTGACTATTATGTAGATCCTCCTCGCTATTCTATTGAAGAATGTTTGCAAAGAGGATTAACCTATAGTGTACCTCTCAAGGCCAAACTGAAGTTGTATTGTACCGATCCTGATCATGAGGATTTCGATACGCAGATACAAGATGTCTTTTTGGGTACCATCCCCTATATGACTCCTAAAGGCACTTTTGTCATCAATGGTGCTGAACGCGTCATAGTAAGTCAATTACACCGTTCACCGGGTGTGTTCTTCGGAACAAGCAAGCACTCTAACGGTACACAACTCTATTCTGCCCGAATTATCCCGTTCCGAGGCTCTTGGATCGAGTTCGCTACCGATATCAACAATGTAATGTATGCTTACATCGACCGTAAGAAGAAATTACCGGTAACAACTCTTCTCCGTGCCATAGGGTTTGAAAGTGATAAGGATATCCTTGAACGCTTCAATCTTGCCGAAGAAATAAAAGTCAGCAAAGCAGGACTTAATAAAGTGCTTGGCAGACGATTGGCTGCCCGCGTCCTGAAGGCTTGGACCGAAGACTTTGTTGACGAGGATACCGGTGAAGTCGTAACAATCGAGCGTAACGAAGTGGTTCTGGAACGGGAAACCGAACTCACCAAAGAGAATATCCAGGCTATCCTCGATTCTGGCGCCAAGTCAGTTCTGTTACACCAGGAGGGTGCTACGCAAAATGACAGTAGCATCATATTCAATACCCTGCAGAAAGACCCTACCAACTCCGAAAAAGAGGCTGTGCTGTATATCTATCGGCAACTTCGTAACGCCGAGCCTGCAGATGATAACACCGCACGCGAAGTCATCAATGGGCTGTTCTTCTCCGAGAAACGCTACGACTTGGGAGAAGTGGGACGCTATCGTATCAATCGCAAGTTAAATCTTGATATTGATATGAATATCTGCGTCTTGACCAAAGACGATATTATCGAGATTATCAAATATCTCATAGCCCTCATCAATTCCAATGCCGAAGTGGACGATATCGACCACCTTAGCAACCGCCGTGTCCGTACCGTGGGTGAGCAACTCGCAAATCAATTCAGCGTAGGTCTTGCCCGTATGGCTCGTACCATTCGTGAGCGTATGAATGTTCGTGACAACGAAGTGTTCACGCCCACCGACCTGATCAATGCGAAGAGCATATCCAGTGTCATCAATAGTTATTTTGGAACGAATGCGCTCTCTCAGTTTATGGATCAACAGAACCCGTTAGCCGAGATAACGCACAAACGCCGTATGTCTGCTCTCGGTCCTGGTGGTCTGAGCCGTGACCGTGCAGGTTTTGAGGTTCGAGATGTACACTATACACACTATGGTCGCCTCTGTCCTATCGAGACACCTGAAGGACCTAACATCGGTTTGATATCCTCTCTTTGTATCTATGCCAAAATCAATCGCCTTGGCTTCATTGAGACCCCCTATCGTAAGGTAAACGATGCAGTGGTTGATCTCTCGGATAAAGGCATCGTCTATATGACCGCAGAGGACGAAGAACAAAGTTATGTGGCACAAGGTAATGCACCTATCGATGAGAAAGGTAATTTCCTCAACAAGAAAGTAAAAGCACGCTACGAGGCCGATTTCCCTGTGGTTGAACCCGAACAAGTCAACCTTATGGATGTCGCTCCGAGCCAGATCGCTTCTATCGCTGCTGCGCTTATTCCTTTCTTGGAACACGACGACGCCAACCGTGCATTGATGGGGTCCAACATGATGCGTCAGGCTGTACCTCTGCTCCGTTCCGAAGCACCTATCGTAGGCACCGGCATCGAAGGACAATTGATACAAGACTCCCGTACGCAGATAGTCGCAGAGGGTTCAGGCGAAGTCATCTATGTGGATGCTGACCATATACGCATACGCTACGACCGCTCCGAAGCCGAAGAGTTCGTTAGTTTCGACCCTGCCGTCAAGGAATATACAATGCCCAAGTTCCAAAAGACCAACCAAAATACCACCATCGACCTGCGACCAATTGTCCGCAAAGGCGACCATGTCGTAGAAGGACAAATCCTCACCGAAGGATTTGCTACCGAGAACGGTGAGTTGGCTCTCGGAAAGAACTTGAAAGTCGCATACATCCCTTGGAAAGGTTACAACTACGAGGATGCTATTGTCCTCTCGGAACGCATCGTACGCGAGGATATGTTCACTTCTGTCCATGTAGTTGAACAACTCCTCGAAGTCCGCGAAACCAAACGGGGATTGGAGGAATTTACTGCCGACATCCCCAATGTGAGCGAAGAAGCAACGAAAAACCTCGACGAGAACGGAATCATCCGTATTGGTGCGCCTATCGTTCCCGGTGACATTATCATTGGTAAGATAACACCTAAGGGCGAAAGTGACCCAAGCCCAGAAGAGAAACTTCTCAAGGCTATCTTCGGAGACAAAGCAGGTGATGTGAAAGATGCATCACTCAAAGCCACGCCTTCCCTCGCCGGTGTTGTTATAGGCAAACGCCTGTATCAGAAGGCAATCAAAGACCGCAAGGAAAAGATGGACGACAAGTCGAAATTGATTGCTATTCAAGCCGAGTTCGACCACCAAGTGGCAGAACTGAAAGAGCAACTCATATCCAAACTGCTTGTCCTTACCGAAGGAAAGACTTCTGCCGGCGTCAAAGACCTTATGGGTACCGATGTCATCAGCAAGACAAGCAAGTTTACTCGTGAACGACTCGAGCAGATCGACTATAACTCTGTCATGTTGTCCAAGTGGACCACCGATTCCGAGAAGAACAAACTGATTGAGACCTGTGTACTCAACTACCTGCGCAAGTACAAGGAGTACGATGCACAACTCAAACGCAAGAATTTCGACCTCACTATTGGTGACGAACTGCCTAATGGCATCATGCAGATGGCTAAGGTATATGTCGCCAAAAAACGCAAGATCCGTGTCGGCGACAAAATGGCAGGACGGCATGGTAACAAGGGTATCGTCAGCAAAATCGTACGCGTCGAGGATATGCCGTTCTTGGAAGACGGTACGCCCGTTGATATAGTTCTCAACCCGCTGGGTGTACCTTCCCGTATGAACCTCGGACAGATATTCGAAGCCGTTCTCGGATGGGCAGGCAAAGAAATGGGGGTTAAATTCGCAACACCTATCTTCGATGGCTGTACAATGGAGAGCCTGAACGAATGGACCGACAAAGCCGGCTTGCCACGTGCAGGTAAGACCTATCTCTACGATGGCGGTACGGGTGAGATGTTCGACCAACCGGCAACCGTCGGAGTCACCTACTTCATGAAGTTGGGACACATGGTCGATGATAAGATGCACGCCCGCTCCATCGGACCGTATAGCCTTATCACACAACAACCTCTCGGCGGTAAAGCACAATTCGGTGGACAACGATTCGGTGAAATGGAAGTCTGGGCACTTGAGGCACACGGTGCTGCTCATGTGCTGCAAGAGATACTTACCGTTAAATCCGACGATGTCACAGGACGCGCCCGCACTTACGAGGCGATCGTCAAAGGTGAGCCTATGCCTACTCCGGGACTTCCTGAATCTCTCAATGTCTTGCTGCATGAGTTGCAAGGATTAGCCCTGAGTATTAACTTGGAATAAGATTCGTAAACAGTTAAGGAGACTTCTGCAAATAAACATGACGGCTATCTCGGACAAACAATGGATCGGAACGAACGAAACACGCTGTGCGTAGCCACCCGACTAACCAACCTTGAGCCGCTCAAAGAGTAACACAATACACCCAAAGAGGTCTCTGTATATAGAAAGAAACTGATTGTTTAATTCAAACGGGGAATGGATAGAACTCCCCTTAAGTAGTAAATTATTCAAAAATGGCTTTTAAACAAGATAATAAGAAAACAGGCTTCAGCAAGATATCTATTGGTCTTGCTTCTCCGGAAGAGATTTTGCGTCTGTCAAGAGGCGAAGTCCTGAAACCTGAAACAATTAACTATCGCACATACAAACCGGAACGAGATGGTTTGTTCTGCGAACGAATCTTTGGTCCAACCCGTGACTACGAGTGCCACTGTGGAAAGTACAAACGCATCCGCTACAAAGGAATCGTCTGCGACCGTTGTGGTGTCGAGGTCACCGAGAAAAAGGTGCGCCGTGAGCGTATGGGACACATCCAATTGGTTGTTCCTGTCGCACATATATGGTATTTCCGCTCATTGCCTAACAAAATGGGATACCTGCTGGGGCTGCCTACTAAAAAACTCGATTCTGTCATCTACTACGAGAAGTACATCGTCATCCAAAGTGGCGTTATGAAAGATGAGAAAGTCAACGACGAACAAGTAGTCGAAGATAATCTCCTGCTCTCTGAAGACGAATACCTCAATCTGATGGACCGTCTGCCTGAAGGCAACCAACAACTCGAAGACACCGACCCTCAGAAGTTCATCGCCAAGATGGGGGCAGAGGCTATCTACGATATGCTTGCTCGGCTCGACCTCGATGCCTTGTCCTACGAGTTGCGCGACAAAGCAAGCCGCGACTCCTCACAGCAACGCAAGACTGAAGCACTCAAACGACTCCAAGTCGTAGAGGCTTTCCGTGCTTCGCGCAACCGAAACAAACCCGAGTGGATGATACTGAAGATTATTCCCGTCACCCCTCCTGATTTGCGACCCCTCGTTCCCTTGGACGGTGGACGCTTTGCCACTTCCGACCTCAACGACCTCTATCGTCGAGTCATCATTCGTAACAACCGACTGAAACGACTTATCGAGATAAAAGCACCGGAGGTCATCCTGCGTAACGAGAAACGAATGTTGCAAGAGGCTGTCGACTCGCTGCTCGATAACTCCCGTAAGGCTACTGCTATCAAGAGCGATGCCAACCGACCTCTCAAGTCACTATCCGACTCTCTCAAAGGCAAGCAAGGACGCTTCCGTCAAAACTTGCTCGGTAAGCGAGTTGACTATTCCGCGCGTTCCGTCATCGTTGTCGGTCCTGAACTGAAAATGCACGAGTGCGGTCTGCCTAAAGATATGGCAGCTGAACTCTACAAACCGTTCATCATACGCAAACTGATCGAAAGGGGTATCGTTAAAACCGTCAAATCTGCCAAGAAGATTATCGACCGCAAAGACCCTGTTATATGGGACATTCTCGAGCATGTCATGGAAGGACACCCTGTCCTACTTAACCGTGCGCCGACACTGCACAGGCTCGGTATCTTGGCATTCCAACCCCGTATGATAGAGGGTAAGGCTATCCAACTGCACCCGCTCGCTTGTACAGGCTTCAACGCCGACTTCGACGGCGACCAGATGGCTGTCCACTTGCCCCTCTCTAACGAAGCCATTCTCGAGGCACAACTCCTCATGCTCGGCTCCCATAATATCCTCAACCCTGCCAATGGCGCGCCTATCACCGTTCCGTCGCAGGATATGGTGCTTGGGCTTTACTATATCACCAAAGAGCGGTCCGGTGCTAAAGGAGAAGGACTCATATTCTATTCTCCCGAAGAGGCGGAGATTGCACTCAACGAGAAGAAAGTCGATATGCATGCCAAGATAACCGTACGCACGCAGGATATCGAGAACGGCAAACAAGTAACCAAACTCATTAACACTACCGTCGGCCGTATTCTCGTCAACCACTATGTGCCGCAAGAAGTCGGTTTCGTCAACGAGGTCCTCAAGAAGAACACTCTCCGCGACATCATCGGCAAGGTAATCAAAGTCTGTGGCGTGGCGCGTACTGCCCAGTTCCTCGACGATATCAAGAACTTAGGCTATAAAATGGCATTCAAGGGAGGTTTGTCTTTCAACTTGAACGACATCATTATCCCTGAGGAGAAATCGAAACTCGTGGCTGAAGGTAATGCCGAGATAGAGGAAATCACCGGTAACTACAATATGGGTCTTATCACCAACAACGAGCGTTACAACCAGGTCATCGACACATGGACCCATGTGGACAACGCCCTTACGCAAGTGCTGATGAAAGAAATGGCTGCCGCCGACCAAGGCTTCAACGCCGTCTTCATGATGATGGACTCTGGTGCGCGTGGTTCTAAAGCGCAGATTAAACAGTTGTCGGGTATGCGTGGTCTTATGGCTAAACCGCAAAAGGCAGGTGCCGAAGGTGGACAAACCATTGAGAACCCTATCCTTTCCAACTTCAAAGAAGGTCTGTCCGTGTTGGAGTACTTCATCTCTACGCACGGTGCCCGTAAAGGTCTTGCCGATACTGCCCTCAAAACAGCCGACGCTGGTTATCTGACACGCCGTCTGGTCGATGTATCTCACGATGTCATCATCACCGAAGAAGACTGTGGTACCCTGCGTGGTCTGACCGCTACCGAGATAAAGAAGAACGAGAATGTCGTGGCTTCACTCTACGACCGTATCTTGGGTCGTGTCAGCGTCCACGATGTAACCGATCCTCTCACAGGAGAACTCATTGTGGCTGCAGGCGACGAAATACGCGAGGATGCCGCTGAACGCATTCAGAACTCACCTATCGAATCCGTCGAAATCCGTTCCGTACTCACTTGCGAATCCAAACATGGCGTCTGCGCTAAATGTTATGGACGAAACCTTGCGACCGGGCGTCTGGTCGAGAAAGGAGAGGCTGTAGGAGTCATTGCCGCACAATCCATCGGTGAACCCGGTACCCAGTTGACTCTGCGTACCTTCCATGTCGGCGGTGTCGCAGGTAACGTCGCTACCGAAAGCAGTTACACACTCAAATACGATGGTGTAGTCGAACTCGACGAACTCCGTACCGTACAGGCCAACGAAGATGGCAATGCACAAACCATCGTCGTTTCTCGCCAGACCGAACTCCGTCTGCGCGACGAAAAGACGGGTATCGTCCTGACGACCTTCAACATCCCTTATGCTTCCAAACTCTTTGTCGAGAATGGTAAACATTATGCCAAAGGACAGAAAGTCTGCGAATGGGACCCCTTCAATGCAACTATTGTCATCGAAAGTGAAGGTACCGTACGCTTCGAGGATGTCATCGAGAACGTCACCGCTAAAACGGAAACCGACGAGGCTACCGGTCTGCGTGAAACTATCATCATCGATTCTAAGGACAAGACCAAAATGCCGTCGGCTGTCATTGTCGATAAGAAAGGAAATGCCTTGCACACCTATAACCTCCCTATTAACGCGCACATCGTGCCTAAAGAGGGAGAGAAAGTCAAAGTAGGCGACCTCCTTATCAAGATACCTCGTACTGTAGGTAAAGCAGGCGACATCACCGGTGGTCTTCCCCGTGTAACCGAACTCTTTGAGGCACGGAACTCGTCCAATCCCGCTATCGTCAGCGAAATCGACGGCGAGGTAACATTTGGCAAAATCAAACGAGGTAACCGCGAACTTACTGTCACTTCCCGTCTCGGTGAAGAGAAAAAGTATCTCATCCCGCTCTCAAAGCAGATCCTGGTACAAGAGAACGACTTTGTACGCGCAGGCACTCCTCTGTCCGATGGCGCGGTAACGCCCGACGACATACTTGCAATCAAAGGACCTACTGCCGTACAAGACTATATCGTCAACGAAGTACAAGATGTTTACCGTCTGCAAGGTGTGAAAATCAACGATAAGCACTTCGAAATCATTGTGCGTCAGATGATGCGCAAAGTCGAAATCCTCGACCCAGGTGATACACGCTTCTTGGAAAAGCAAGTCGTTGATAAAAACGACTTCATGGAAGAGAACGACCGTATCTGGGGCAAGAAAGTCGTTGTCGATGCAGGAGACAGCGAAATCTTCAAAGCAGGGCAAATCGTTGCTCCACGACGACTACACGACGAGAACTCAAGCCTCAAACGACGCGACAAACGCATCGTCGAGACACGCGACGCAATGCCCGCTACTTCCTCGCAGATTCTGCAAGGTATCACAAGGGCTGCTCTCGGCACAAAATCGTTCATGTCGGCGGCTTCCTTCCAGGAAACCAACAAGGTACTCAACGATGCCGCTATCAATGGCAAGGTCGACTACCTCGAAGGCATGAAGGAGAATGTCATCTGCGGACACCTTATTCCTGCCGGTACAGGACTGCGTGAGTTCGGACAACTCGTCGTACACAACAAAGAGGAATACGAACACCTCCAGGCACTGAAAGAGGAAGAAGACGCTGCCACCGAGTAACCCATTCCCCATAAAACAGAAAGAGGGATAATGCCACCAGCATTATCCCTCTTTTGTTCTTCCCCTCCGCCTCCCCTCCGCCAAAGAAGTTTTGTGCAACGCTTATGCCAACTGTAGAGCCATAGCACGCTATGGCTCTCCCCACACTATACAAATCTATTCAACCCTCCACCATACGCTTATGCCAACTGTAGAGCCATAGCGTGCTATGGCTCTCTGCGTGGCTTCCTGCGAGGTAATACAAACGACCATACTGCGCATATTAATTGTTAATTATTAATTGTTAATTTTATGTATGCTGTAGAGCCATAGCGTGCTATGGCTCTCAATTCTCTTTCGACGGAAAAACTCTGTGTTACCGTTTTAACTCCTCTACAACCATCTCCCCTCTCCATAATTAATGCCTAATTCATGGCAATACGGCAACGCCGTCCGTCGAAAAACGACCCATCCCCCAGAAATCCAGAATCCCCAGACCCTCCAGCCTTCTGTCATCCACCGTCG
>CAVHKB010000103.1:0-8903 GCA_963636305.1 Prevotella sp. P5-108 | reverse complement strand
CGTTTCTTTTGTTCATGCAAAAGAAATGAAGAACATTCTTCAATCCAACAACGAAAGGTCATCGTGCCTGTGCCATACCGCGCATGTTAATTGTTAATTATTAATTGTTAATTGAATGTATACTGTAGAGCCACACCGTGCTATGGCTCTCTGTGCGGCTTCCTGCGAGGTAATACCAACGCCCCTCCCCCATACATCCGCCAACGCTAACAAAAAACACAAAAAAACAAAGCAGACAAACACCTCCGTCATCGGAAATGCCTGTCTGCTCTATTCTTAAAATATCTATGTATTATGGTTTCTCCGTCCCAACCACCTACTGCGTAATAAGCAGTTTCCCAGAATCTATGCGTTTCGAACCTTGTGAAAAGAAACCGTACATATACAGTGTCTGTGGCTCAAGTGTTATAATCGTACCGGAACGATAATCCGTCACATTAAGCAAACGCTCACGACCATCTGACTCCGTCACTATCTCCACATCATTCGGGTCTGCTGTGGCTATCGTATGCACGCTCACTCTATGACCCTCCATATCATACAGACCGAACGAAACATCTTTGCGCGTCGTCGCAACCAATATCTGTGTAGTTCCCGGAATGCGCTTAACTAACACATCATAACTTGTCGGCGACAAAGCATCGTTAATATCCGACACTGCAAAATATACATAATAACGACGGGACGCACCTGACTCCGATGTACAGATAATAATACAAGTATCACCTGCAGCCGCTTCTTTCACGCTCACATCGGCTTTCTCCGACATAGCAGTTGCCATCACTTTAGGAGCCGACAAGCCTTCTGTAAGATAATAGGTATAAAACTCCGTATCTGCATCAAAATCCTTGTATTCTGCATCGTCAAAATAAATCATAAGCAAACGGTTTTCCTCGTCCTTAAGAATTACCTGACGGATAATATAGGTTCGGATACTGCCGTCCTGTGCAGTAACATTCAGCAGAATAACACCGTCGTCTGCATCGTCCACATGGCATTGTGCTTCTGCGTCCGACAATGTATAGGTAATATCAGCAGCCGTAACAAAATCACTTTCCGTACAGCCTGCAGGATAGGACAAAGTATATTCTGTACTATCAGCAGCAAAGCCCGAAAGTAATTCGTTGCGTACATAAATAGCCGACAACGATGCATCGCTGTTCTTCGCAAACACAAAGGTCAGTGTATAGGCAGATTGGTCTTCTTCGTTGGCTGCAGTAACCGTAATCGTCACAACCTGCTCGCCTGACTCAAGAACAAACGGTGCAGAAACCTCCACGTGTTGTTCCTCCTCGCTCTTAACCGCATCAATCGAAGGAATGGCAGTCCTCCCGTAAGGGATTGTCACAGTATAGTCGTAATGTGAAGACTCAAAGTCTATTCCTAACCCGTCGCCCAATTGAATATCCTTCAGACGCGTATTCGACGACTTCTCACGCACGAAAGTAAGAGTATAAGTCTGTGTAGTCTTATCCTCTGCAGTTACCACAATGCGTACTACATCGTCCGTAATGGCTATATCAACGCTCTGCGCTTCCTCTTTCTTTGCTACCGTAATCATCGGAATATCCTTCGTATCCATATCCAACGATATACGATACGACAAACGCTCTGCATCGAAATCCGACAAAGGACTACCGCCTACATAGATAAGACTCAATCCTGCTTCCGACGACAAAGCCAACGGATAGTGTACTGTATAGATGCGTTGCTTACCGTTCCCCGCTACTACTTCTATCACACTCTTTTGCGCCAACATCTTACCTTCGCCTGTTTCTATATCGGTTGCATATCGGATCGACTGATAACGGTCGCCAGCCTGTGCATACACCGACGGAACATCCGTAGTACCTGCAGGTAATGTAAACCTGTAGTCCGTTGTACTGCCAGCAAACATCGTCAAGGGTTTGTCGTTGATATATATCATCTGAAGCGTATCAACATCCGACAACAGTATATCGTGAACAATTGTATAGGTACTGCTCCTGCCACTCTCGGAGGTAACAGTCAACTGACGGACAAGACGCGTCTGGCTTTGTTCTACGGTATCTTCATGTATCGTCTGCCACTCATCTGCCATGTCCCAACTTAATTCAGGGAAGGAACTACTACCCACCGGCAACGAAAGAGTATAGTAATACTGACGCGAAGAAAAACCTTCTACCTGAAAACCGTCTGCATAAATCATCTGCAGCGTATCGGCAGTTGAATAGGTAAAACTAAATGCAATAATATAGGTAACTTTCGTAGTGCCGTCTTCTGCAATCACTTCTACTGAGACCTTGCTCGAAGACTCATCTGCCAAAGCAGTAACCGACTGTGAAGACTCCGACTTCTGGGCTACTATCTCCGGTAGACTGTGCTGACCAACAGGTAACGAAATCTGATAGAAATAATTCGACGGAACAAAATCGGCTATCGGATCACCGTCAACATAAAGCATATCCAACCTTGCATTGCTCGACATCGAAACAACGAACTCCAACGAATAACGGTTGCTCGTAACTCCGTCCTTCGCTGTAACATCAAGATATATATTTTGCCCCTCCGACGAAATCACGACTTCTTGTCCATCGGAATTAAGCGAAGCAGACACCTCTGGAAGAATGGTCGTACCAGAAGGAAGATTGATCGTATAAGTGTTCTGTTGTGGAGAGAAAGTCAATTTAGGATTCAACAACCTTTCAAAATCAGCGAAACTGTATCCGTCAAGCAATATATCCGACAAGGTGGCATCATTCGATTCCCTCTCTACCACTATATCGACAATATAGTCCTGCATAGTCGTACCGTCTTGCGCTACAACATGCAACAAATGTTCCGTATCCGATGTAACTGTGTGCGTAACAGTCTGAAAGTTATCATCAGAAGTCCAAGTAATAGTTGCATCCTCTTTTGTAGTACGCACAAAATAGTAATGACGCTCGGCTTCAAAATGGGCAACAGGTACACCATCTACAACAATACCTGTCAAATCCGCATTATGACTATGCTCTGCATTCACAAGCAACATATAAGTGTTCATCTGCTTTCCATCCTCCGAAGTAACCACTATATCTGTTGCTGTACCCAACTTGCTACTCGGAACGACCTCTATACGCTGCCCCGTATGACCTGCCGTATAGGTCACAGAAGGCATCTGCGGTTCAACTGCTTTATAAGCACCTACAGGCAATGTAACTGTATAGGAGAGTGTACTGGGGTCAAACGATGCAAGTGGCTCGTTGTCTAATGCAATCGACCGTAATGTATTGTCCGACGAAAGATTCTTCGCAATCTGAAGCATATAAGGGCGACCTTCTGTACCGTTCTCTGCAGTAACGGTAATAGTATAGGTGGTCGTCGCATGGTCATAACCCACAACAACCTGCTGCGCATCTTCTGCCTTCATCACTTCAATATGAAGCAATGTATCAGTCAAGATTGTATATGTATAAAGGGAAGGATTAAAATCAAAATACACTACCCCGTTCAATACAATACCCTGCAACTTGGTATCATTCGACAAGGCATTCGGGTAGGTCAAAGTATAGGTATGCTCCTCTGTACCGTACACATTCCATTGCATATAGGCAGCAGTCTGCACAAACACAACAGAATCAGTAGTAGCCATTCGCTCAAACAACATACTCTCAGGGCGAGCATCAGTATAGTCGTACCTATCGCTCGCAAAAGACGGATATACATCGCCGTTCAGTTCAAGGCTCTTTAGTTGTCCCGTCGTTGTTTCTACTGGCTTCTGCAAAGCAACCGTATAAGTACCGGTCACACCGTTCTCTGCTGTAACAACCAATACACACTCGTTCTCCGTCTGACGGCACTCCACAGTTTGACCCTCCGATTGTTTGCTGAAGGTTATCACACTCGGCAAACTCTCACCTGCATAGATATATTCACGGGTAGTAGGTGTATAATTGACAACATCAGAAATAAACGACAAAGAAGTATCGTCCGACAAATCCGTAACAAAGCGTACAGAATACACATTCTCTGCACCCGTTTCCGATACAACTTTTATCTGCAATACCGAGTCGGTATATGCAAGAGTCATCTGTTCCAGACTGCTAATAGCCACAGGTTCTACGGAGGGCAGATGATGCTTTGTGGATGCAAGATGCACCGTATATTCATTGATAGTCGCATCAAACCCGTCTATTGTGACACCGTCAATAAGAATATCTTTCAGCGTATTTCGGGTGTCCAACGGACGACTCACTTCCAAACTGTAATCGGTATGCGTACCATCTTCCGCATAATTAATAATAGTGGCTCTTCGAATGCTGTACTCACCACTTACTGTCGTATCTTGCCAAACGACCTTTTGTGCTTGGTCCGACACCTCACCCTTGAACGAAAGAACAGGTATGGCTGTATATTCCGTGTCACTAAGCGTAACCTTGAATGTATTGCCGTTCTTCGTGGCGGCTATCCCGTTTGCAGATAGGGCAGAAAGTGTACTGTTGTACGAGAAACGCACATAATCCACATAAAGACTCGCACCTGAATTACCGTCAGGGTATGCACCCGTAGCATCTATAATAACATCTAATCCTGTAACAGACTTGCTGTCTGTATTGAGGGCTATCGTTTGCGTCTTATATGCACTGCTCGTCCCCGTATCTTTGTGGTCGAATGTATATTTGTTCTTGTCATTATCAGAGAATATAAAACGGAACAACGCCCCACTACCGGCCTTGCTCGGATACTTGTAGTTAATAATGGCATTGTCCGGTGTATTAAAGAAACTGATAGCACCGCTCGGAGTAACTCGTGTGCCACCCGATGTTGCAAAACTTGCTGACATATCCGCCAAGTTAATAACTGCGGGGACTGGACCTGCGAGTGCCGCCCAATAAGTAGTTTTCAGATATACAACCGAACTACCGTCTTTTCTGACTGCATCACCCGCCTTCGCAGTACCGAGGTATTTGTTAATATAGTCACCCGGTGCATTCCACGAGGTTGGCTTATCCGATTTGGAAGATGCCGTCTTGGTCCATTCATCAAACTCCCCATTAGGAATAACACAATTAGGATAGTGGAAATAGATAGTATAGACATTGGTATATGTTCCGGCCGTAACATTTGCAGTCAACTTCCATTGATCACTAACATAAGTACATACGACACCGCTCTTTGCCGTATAAACGACATTAGGAGTTTTCGTCGAAGAACGGTTCACAATATATGTAAATCGATTAGGAGTAAAATCGGCAACAAGTTCCCCATCCACACTGAGACTCTCCAACACTGCAGGGTTCTGCGTTTCTAAAACGGGAGTAAGAACATACACCTTGTCTGCTTCGTCATCTCGATTAGCACGGACAGTAATAATAGTCGGCTGATATATACCACCGGGCTGTATAAACACGCTCTGCTCATCATAAGACTTAGTATAGTCAAAATCAAGAGAAGTAGTACCAAAAGGCAAATAAACTGTCAAACTGTCTGCTGTCACATCTAATATCTCCTTCGTTTCACGAACCGACAATTCAGCAAGCATATTCGTCTTATCTGACTTTGTTTCTTGAAACAGTATCGAATAAGTTCGCTTGTCTCCATTTTCTGCCGTTACTACAATTTCGCTCTTCTGTCCTATTGGACGCGACAGGAATGTTACATTCTGTTCTGCCTCTGCTTTGGCATAAATAATGCTGGGAATAGCCGCGGCTTGATAAGGCATAGTAACTACATAATCCGTCTGCTCTGGATGGAATATAAATTCAACATCGCCCGAGCCGAGATACATATCCCCTAATGCTGTATTGCTCGATTGACGCACAGGGAAATCAATAGTATAATCGTTGCTCGATACGCCATCCTCCGCTAAAACATGAATACGGGTACTACCATTCACCGAACTATAATAGGTCGTAATTGTTTGGTTGGGCAATTGACCAACGGCAAAAACACAAGGCACAACAGTTGTACGCCATACCAATGAATCTATATAGTGGAATGTTTCAGGGTCGAAATTAGCAAGCGACACCCCATCAATTAGTATATCCGATAATAGTGCATTACTCGATATTACACGGTTGTAACGAATAGTGTAGGTCTTTGTGTTACCATTCTCTGCTATCACTCGCACTTGTTGTTCGTCAGGCGTAGTTTCTGTCACTATTACATTCTGCCCATCACGAGGTTCATACACTATCATTGGCAGTTCCGAACCTTTGTCTATCGACAAAGTATAGTCTGTAATTTCAGGATCGAACGCTATAGATAAGCCCGTTCTTGCAGTATACAAGGTCGTACTGCCCTCATCTGCTACTACACGGTCAACCACTTGCAGGTCTTTCAGTGTAGCATCTGCATATTGGGCAATATCAAACTTGACAGTATATGTCGCTTGCGCACCTGACTCGGAAAGTACGGTTATCGCCGTTTGATTATAGTCTGTTTGTCCCAAGAACACCACTTGACTATCCATACCCTTTCGATAGGTAACCGCTTGAGGTTTACTGCCTGCAGGTAGCGTAATCGTATAATCTGTTTGAGTTGGTATATATTCCGCCATTTCTACTCCGTCAAGTAGAATAGCCGATAACCTGCAATCGTTAGAGAGTTGTTGTTGGAAATGCAGTGTATAAGCGGCATACTCATTATCCTTCTCTACATATAGCGTTATATCCGTTCCATTGCGCAATACTTGTACTGTCTGTCCTTCACTTGCAGTATAACTAACCTCTGGTAATGTACCTGCATAGGTCAAAGTATATTCAGTTAATGTTGGAGAAAACTCTGTTAGTGCTACTCCGTCAATAGCAATACCCTGCAATTGTGTTGCAGTGGACACTTGTTCTACAAAAGTCAATGTATAGGTATTGGCATCTCCACTCTCTGGAGTTACACGAATAAAGGCTTCACCTGCTTTGTAAGGAGTAGTAATTGTGACTTGTTGTCCGTTCTCTTTATCCACAGTAATAGTTGGACAAGTGGCACTCGTCAATTGGATAGTATAAGTTAGTGTTGTCTTCTCAAATCCTTCCAATGCCACCCCATTAAGATATATCATATCAAGGAAAGCATTTTCTGACTTCTGTATTATAAACGCGATAGTATATGTTTTCTTGGCACTACTTTCTGCCGTTACAGTAATACGCTGCACATTATGTTCACACATACTCAGTACTTTCTGCGCAGTTTCTTCCTTGTCGTAGGTAACAGCAGGAATAGTACTAACACCTATTGGGAGAGTATAGGTATAGTCTGTCTTGTCGGCAGAGAAACCTTCTAATTCCTCTCCATCCACATAAATCATCCGAAGGTCCGTATTATCTGATGTCTCTACCTTAAAATGCAAAATGTAAGTTTGACTTACACCACTTTGAGGGCGTACCGTTATTTTATAGTCATCCTCTACATTGCTGCCCGCACGTGCCGTAATCGTTTGATATTCGTCGTTCGGGGTATAGGTTATAACGGGTTGTTTGGTAGTCCCTTTAGGCAGCAGAATAGTATATTCCAATTGGGTCTTATCATACCCGTTTAATGCTACGCCGTCCAAATAAATCATTTTCAATGTAGCATCTGTGGTCTGTTGTACAGAGAAAGTAATTAGATAGACTGTCGTATTTCCATTACCTGCTGATACAGTGATACGGGTAGTACCATCAACACCGCCTGTTAGAATGGTCACTGTTTCATACTCATCACCTTTTATTGCCTCTATAGTCGGCAACTCGGTTGTTCCTACTGGCAATGTGCAAGTATATTCCGTCCTATCAGGAGCAAAGCCTGTCAGTTCTACGCCATCTATTAGAATACCCGATAGTGTTGATATTTCCGATTTAGGTGTGGTACATACTATTTTATAGACTGTTATATCTCCGTTAGCAGCAGTTACAGTGACACGCGTTGTACCATCGATGCCTCCATCTGTAATCTGTACAGTTTGTTCGTCTTCTCCTTTGGTATAACTAATAGTTGGCACTACCGTTGTACCCATAGGCAAGTTGACATAATAGGTAAAGTTTTCAGGGTCGAAGTCAGTAATATAACCGCCTTCTACTTGCAAGTCGCTAAGATAAGAATAGGTTGATTTTTCGAGTTTGAAATTCAACTTATAGGTTTTAGGTATCTGATTGCCTGGTGTTGTAACCGTTATTTGATATGTTCCCCCATCTATTTGCACGGGTGCAGTATAGGTGATAGTCTGTTCTCCGACAGGATAAGCAGAAACCGCCTCTACTGTTGGCATTGTAGTAGTACTGGTAGGTAAAGATACACGATATATCGTTTGTGTGGGTGTATAACCTGCTACTCCCTTTCCATTGACCAAGATGTTTTGCAGTGTATTGTCTGCTAATTGTGCCACCTTAAAATTAAGGGTATAGGTAGTAGTGGTGGTTTGGTCTGCAGCGATTACCTTAAGAACGGCCTTGCCTGTTGTACTGCTCGGTTGTGTAATTTGTATCGTTTGTTCGTCTTCTTGTCCTTCTGCCGTTACGGTAGGTGCTTGGGTTGTGCCATAGGGCAAGTCGATGTTATAGGTATAGGTTGTAGCATTGAAGGCGTCTATTGGAACACCGTTTACAAGAATGTTTGCCAACTTTGCATTTTTGCTCGGTTCACGCACAAACTTTATTTTGTAGGTCTTTTGACTACTATTGTCTTCTGCCTTAACGGTGATGATTGTAGGTTCTCCGTCTATTGCACCGTCGGTTATTGATATTTCGCTGCCTGAAAGTACACGCCCTGCAAAAGAGACTGTATTACCTCGTGCGTTGGTCAGTTCTCCTGCGCCGCGTCGTGCTTCTATTTTCGGCAGTTGTGTAGCCGTTCGTCCAAGCGAGTAGGTTTGTTCTTCGCTGCTTGTTGGGTCGAAGCCTTTCCATTCTTTGTCGTCGATATATATCTTCTGTATAGCAGCAGAATAGATTAGTTCTACATCGTCCACA
>CAVHKB010000102.1:0-8912 GCA_963636305.1 Prevotella sp. P5-108 | reverse complement strand
CGATGAATTTTCTTTGCTTCGTTTCTTTTGTTCATGCAAAAGAAATGAAGAACATCCTTCCAATAAAAATAATCCCTCCACTGTGCACTTTTAATAACAATAGAGGCATACCGTGCTATGGCTCTCCCCATACCACGCTATGCCTCTCCATTCCGCAACTTGCCTAACGCAATCGCTTAAAAATTGTTCTCTTGCAATTGGAAATAACTCTGTGGATGATTGCATACAGGACATACCTCTGGTGCTTCTTTGCCAATATGGAGATGTCCGCAATTCCTGCATTGCCAAATGCATTCGCCATCACGACTGAAAACAATCTTGTCCTCTATATTCTTAAGCAATTTCAAATACCTGTCCTCATGTGCTTTCTCTATGGCTGCAACACCCTCCATTATCTCTGCTATCTCATCAAATCCCTCTTCGCGAGCCTCTTTGGCCATTCGAGGATACATATCTATCCATTCCTCATGCTCACCATTAATGGCGTCCAACAGGTTTTCCTTCGTACCACCAATACCGTGTATCAGTTTGAACCACAATTTAGCATGTTCCTTCTCTTGAGCAGCGGTCTCTTCAAAAAGGGCGGCTATCTGTTCAAAGCCGTCTTTTTTAGCCTTCGACGCATAGTAGTTATACTTGTTGCGTGCCTGCGACTCACCTGCAAAAGCCTCCCATAGATTGGCCTCCGTCTTAGTTCCTTTTAAGTCTTTCATCGTGTAGAATGTTTTTATATGAATTTATTGAATTGTGTATCGAATATCCTAATTCCATACACTGTTCCCAATACAAAATTTATGCCACCAACCACCTCATATCGCCGTACATCGCTCGCCTCTTCCACCATGATGATATACATCTCATCTTACTGTCCTGTCTTCAAATCAAGATAAAAGTCTTTCGCTAACTCCTGATACGCTCGTGTACGCTTGCCATCAAGTGTTTCAAGCACAAGTTCACTCTCCATTGGAGTGCCTGTTCTTCTACGGGAAAAAGCCAACAGAATACGCTTATGAGGTTTATTGATACGCCCGCGAACTCTGCAGATGCGTTGTAGATAGAAGTTCTGTTGCTCTGCGGAACAAACAATCTTGTTCTCTTCAGATGCGGGCAGAATAAGTTCGAGTGACCCGTCTGGTGCTAACAACCTTGCTGCATACGCTGTCAGTTCTTCATAAGAAAGGGTAGAGGTGTGCCTTGCCAATGTCCTCTTTGCATCTGGGCAGTGTAAACTTTCTTGAAAAAATGGAGGATTGCTGACAATAAGGTCAAAGGTCGTTCTGGCTTCTGTCCCGTATGCTTGCAACGAGATACAATGTGCGTGCAACCTGTCTGCAAAAGGAGAATCGGCAAAATTAACTCTGCTTTGTTCAATGGCACTTTGGTCAATGTCTATACCTGTCACAGTGGCTGTAGCAAATCGCTGCGCAAGCATAAGCGAAATCAAACCACTGCCGCTGCCAATATCAAGAACCCTACAAGGTGCTTTGCACCCAAGTGCTGCCCATGCACCAAGAAGGACACCGTCAGTTCCTACCTTCATGCCACATTCCGAGTCTTGAACTGCAAACTGCTTAAAACGAAACGACATGGGAGAAAACAGGATGCTCGTGCTGATGTTCGTGCTGACCGCCAAATATGCCGATACAGAGATATATACCTATACCAATAAATAGTATCGCACAAATACGCCTGAACCAAACTTCGAAGTGTTGAATATTATGGTTGATTTTTCCAATCGTAGCAACAGAATAAGCCAACAGCCATGCTATGACTATAACAGGAATACCCGTACCAAGAGCATAGACTATCGGCATAGCCCAACTCCAAACAACAGGCTGCGCCATACTCAATGGCACAAGCATTCCAAAGAATAGTACACCACTGTAAGGGCAGAATGCCATCGAGAACACTATTCCGAGTATAAACGACCAAATCCAATCAGGTACACGATGTTGGCTGCTTACTACCTGTGTAAACCGCATTGCAATCCTGTTATGATGTTCCTCCCCATGATGATGCTCATGATGTCCTCCAACGAGTATAAATAATCCGCAGATAATCATAAACGGACCTAATAGAGGCTCGCCGTAACTCTCAAAGAAGTGCTGTACTCCTTCTATTTGTGCGCCAAAGATGAATATTGCACACAACGCCGTATAGGCTACCACCTTCCCAAGAACATACATCAGTCCGTTAATCAGGACTTTCTGTTTGTTATCAATATCTTTTCCGATGTATGATATTGCTGCAATGTTCGAACAGAAGGGACACGGACTGATAATAGTCATCAGACCGAGCAGAAGTGCTGTAAGTAGCGGCATCGTTGATGCAAGGCTGCTTGTTATATAGTTCTGAAAAAACATATTTACCGCTCCAATTATCGTAGAGTTTGCAAAGGTACAGAATTTGTGCTAACTTTGCAAACCATATCTCTAACCTTTAGGACAATTGTTGAATGCTATGAAGCATATTGTAAAAAAAATAGTTTGTCAATGTGTATTGCTCTCGCTCATAGCATTTGTAGTATCCGGCTGTCATCGTTTTTCATCCGAGCATAAACAGTTCCAAAACGATCTGCTCAAACAGGAAGCAGTGGCGGAGCAGATGACCGAATCGTTCATAGATAGGCTGAAGTATAACTCTATCGACTCACTATGGGAACTCACCCAACATAACTCCTCCGTCCTATTCTATGTGTTCAATAGCCGCAAAATGGTCTATTGGTCCGACAATTGGTTAGCAGGCTCCGAAATCCGTGTGTTGTTTTATGGACGATGGTACTATCAAAAATTCGAAAACGCACATTGCATCTGCTATTGGACTCCCTTGAACGATTTGAATATACTCACTGTTATTCCTATCAAGTACGATTATCCGATAGAGAATCAACAACTGCACAATGACTTTATCTCACCGTTTCATCTTCCCAATACTTGTGTTATCACACAGATAAAAAAGAGCGATATGTCTCCCGTCTATTCATCAGATGGGCATTATCTCTTCTCTATTGGGATGCCAGATAAGAGCGAGAATACCGCCAAAAAGAACGCATCTGACTTACGCCTATCCGATACATTCTCCTATCGTACCCTGCAAGATAATACGGAGAATAATGTAGCCCCTCTGCAGGCACATCGAAAGGTACGCGTTTATTTGTTGTTAAGTATCTTGTTATTCTCTTTAGTAGGGATTGTCGCCTTGATAGGCTTGATTTATCATCGGGGCTTCAAGCGAATGACCATGCGCACAAAAATGCAGTATCTGGTCATTATGTTGTTGCTGGCAAACTCATTGTATATATTCTTCATCTCCGCTCGTCATGTGCGTAAGCGTTACGAGGGCCGACAACAACTCTTGTTAGAAGAAAAGACCCATTACATACAAAAGTCCTTGCAAGAAATCTACTTCTGGTCTATGTCCCTAAGTCCTATGAACGAGCCAGGAATGAACATCAACCTTCGGGACTTGTCGCTTGCTTACGAAACGGATATTCATGTGTACGATATGGAAGGCAATTTGGTGGGTTCATCGGCTATGAATGTATTCAACTATGGACTGCTTTCTCGCCACATAGACCCTCGTCCCTTCTTCTCCGAACAAACAAATGTCATTCAAGAGGAGCATATAGGAGACTTGAGTTATCTGGCTGCCTATACCGAACTATACAACGGCAGTTATCTTCAGATAGGTTATATAGTCGTACCTCTCTATGTTAGTTCGGAGGTAGTTGACGCCGAAGTCGATGCTTTCATCGCTAAACTATTACCGCCGATAATGTCTGCCTTCTTGCTATCATTCCTGTTGAGTATAGTAATGACAAAAGGTATAACACGCCCACTTTCATCTTTGGCGGACAAAATGAAGCACTTCAAGATAGGTGAGCGTAATAACCGTTTGAACTACGACAAACCTGACGAAGTCGGACAATTGGTCGTTCGTTATAATCAGATGGTCGATGAGTTAGAGAATTCAACAGAAAGACTCGCTAAATCAGAACGCGAGTCTGCTTGGCGCACAATGGCTCGACAAGTGGCTCACGAAATAAACAATTCCCTTACGCCAATGCGCCTGACAATTCAGCAGATGCAACGCTTGCACAACCAAACATTTGTGAATAAAAGTACTGTGTCAGAAGAATACAACGAGAAATTGAAACAATATAACACCTATTTCGAAAAGGCAAGCATAACGCTTATTGAGCAGATAGATACCTTGTCCAAGATAGCCTCCACATTCTCTTCTTTTGCCAAAATGCCTGAATTGCAGATTGTTCCCGTGAATGTCGCAAGTAAACTCTTTTCTGTCATAACCCTCTTCCGCAGTAACAACGCGTCCGTACCTATTCGCTATGTCGGCGCTGAAACAGGCGTATGGGCAATGACCGATGACCTCCAAATATCACAAGTATTCAACAACCTGATAAAGAACGCACTCCAGGCAATAGAAGGCAAACAGGGTGGGGATATTATTGTTATCCTGAAAGAAACCGCTAAAGAAGTGGTAATATCCATATCAGATAACGGTTGCGGTATCGCTCCTGAAACCCGTGATAAGATATTCCGTCCCAACTTCACAACCAAAAGTACCGGCATGGGACTGGGTTTGGCTATCTCAAAGAATATCGTCGATGGCTCTGGAGGAGATATATCATTCGTCACATCAGAGAAAGGGACAACATTCTATGTCCATCTCTTGCCGGCTAAGGAACAAGAAACCTGATTGCAACTTTTTGTTGAAAAAAGAATGTCTTGCTCTTGCACTATGCATTTTATTCTGTACCTTTGTGGTCTAATACCATTGTAGCATTCGAAAAGAATACACACAAAAAACTCATAACTTACTTCTTATGCAAGATTACCTATGTCCTCGTCACATCGGAGTTAACGATGACGAAATGCAGCAAATGTTGCGTGTACTGAATGTCCAATCCGTCAATCAACTGATGGAACAGGTCTTCCCCTCTGATATCTTCCTCAAAGAACGGCTCCAGTTACCAAAGGCATTGTCCGAACACGAATATCTGCATCAAATGGTGCAGTTGGCAGGGCTCAACAACGATGTCCGCAGTTACATCGGTCATGGATATTACGATACGGCAACGCCATCGGTCATTCTCCGTAATGTATTGGAGAACCCTGTGTGGTACACCTCTTACACACCCTATCAGGCAGAAATCTCTCAAGGACGCTTGGAGGCTTTGTTCCTTTTCCAAACAATGGTGTCCGACCTCACAGGGCTGCCTCTTGCCAACTGCTCTTTGCTTGATGAGGCTACTGCCACCGCCGAGAGTGCTACTATGATGCACAACCTTCGCTCGCGCGAACAAGTGTCGCAAGGCGTGAATAAACTCTTCGTCGACAGGAATATCTTTCCCGAGACATTGGCGGTACTCCGTACGCGTGCAGCAGGGCAGGGTATCGAGATTGTCGTTGGGGACTATGCTGCGTATCCGTTGGATAGGCAATACTTCGGTGCTATCTTGCAGTATCCCGACAGCAACGGCTCTGTAGAAGATTACACGGGTTTTGTGAAGCATGCACACGACTTAGACATCAAAGTAACCGTTGTCGCCGATATGCTCTCCCTTGCCATTCTGCCCTCTCCTGCTTCTTTCGGCGCTGATGTTTGCTGTGGCACAACGCAGCGTATGGGAATACCTATGGGCTATGGTGGTCCCGTCGCCGGATATATGGCAACACGCAATGAGTATAAACGCGATATGCCTGGTCGTATCGTAGGGCTCTCCAAAGATACACACGACCACCACGCCTATCGCTTGGCGCTGCAAACGCGCGAACAGCATATTAAACGCGAGAAAGCAACCTCCAATATCTGTACCGCCGAAGCGCTTACGGCTATGATGGTGGCTTTCTACGCTGTGTATCACGGAGCGGATGGACTGCGCAAAATCGCCGAAGAAATTCATAGCAAAGCCACTTACATCTCCGAAATGCTGCAAGCCTATGGCTATTCTCAAGAGAACGCACAGTTCTTCGACACGCTGAAGATTCGCCTTCCGCAATCGGTTTCCCTCGCTGACTTCCGCAATGCGGCAGAGAAGATGAATATGAACTTCTTCTATGCAGAAGATGGCACGATAGGTATGAGCATCAACCAGACTACCTCTTTGAGCGATATGAACGACCTTATCGAATTATTCGCCTCCGTAAGTGGCAATATACCTTGTCTGGAGCAATCCGAATCGGCTTTCCTGGGTCTGTGGACGCTCGACGAAGAAACTGTGCGACCTGTCGATTATTTGCAAGCACCTGTCTTCAAGAAATATCACACAGAGACAGAGATGATGCGCTTTATCAAGCATTTGGAACGAAAAGACATCTCCTTGACACATAGCATGATTCCTCTTGGCTCCTGCACTATGAAACTCAACCCCGCATCTGCCATGTTGCCTATTACATACTCTGGCTTCATGGGCGTTCACCCTATGGCACCGCTCAAGCAAACAGAGGGATACCAACAAGTGTTAAGCGAACTGAAAGACTGGTTGTGTGTCATCACAGGCTTCTGTGCTTGCACACTGCAACCGACATCGGGTGCTGCAGGCGAATATACGGGACTGGTCATCATCCGCGATTATCTGCAGCGCAATGGGCAGTCGCAACGCAAAGTACTCCTCATCCCTGCATCTGCACACGGCACTAATCCCGCCTCCTGTGTACAAGCGGGATTCGTTCCTGTCGTCGTGAACTGCGACGAGAACGGAAATACCGACATCAACGATTGGCGTGCCAAAGCCGATATGTACTCCGACACTTTGGCTGGCTGTATGATAACCTATCCCTCAACGCACGGTATCTTCGAGGAAGATGTCATGCTCATGTGCCAAACTATCCACCAACATGGCGGATTGGTATACATGGATGGTGCGAATATGAACGCGCAGATAGGTTTTACCAACCCTTCGGCAATCGGCGCCGATGTCTGTCACCTCAATCTGCATAAGTCGTTCGCTTCGCCTCATGGTGGAGGAGGACCGGGTGTAGGAGCGGTCTGTGTCAACAACAAACTCAAAGACAGTCTGCCGTCCGAACAAAACAACCGCGTCTCCACTTCACTCTATGGCAATGCCAATATGGCGCTCATCTCCTATGGCTACATCGCTATGATGGGCGAAGAAGGACTGCGCAAGGCAACCGCTGTCGCCATTCTTAACGCAAACTACTTGGCGCAGCGTCTCGCCGATGCTTATGGCATCGTTTATACCAACAAAAACGGTCGGGTGGGACACGAACTTATTCTCGATTGCCGTCAGTTCAAGAAGTACGGTATCACCGAGACCGATATCGCTAAACGACTCATGGACTTCGGGTATCACGCACCTACCTTGTCCTTCCCTGTGCATGGCACACTCATGGTAGAGCCTACCGAGAGCGAAAGCAAAGAAGAGTTGGACCGTTTCGTAGAGGCTATGCTCACCATTAGGGCGGAGATCGAAGAGGTTGCCACAGGGGCTGCCGACCCCAAAGATAATGTCCTCCTGTCCGCACCGCACCCCGAGTATGAAGTGACCGCTGACGAGTGGAAACACCCCTATTCCCGACAGAAAGCGGCATACCCGCTCTCTTGGGTCGCCGAGAACAAACTGTGGCCCGCTGTCGCTCGCGTCGATAATGGATTTGGCGACCGAAACCTGATTGCTAAAATAGGCTGATAAATGGAAAATATAGAAACACTGAAAAGCAATTACAACAAGTTCCATAACGCCAAGTATGTCGTTAAGGTCCGCGAACTGCTCCTTATCTTCTTGGGACTGTTCCCCTATGCTGTGGCGGTCAACCAACTCTTGGTACCAAGCGACATCGTCGGTAGTGGACTGACAGGTCTGTGCGAGATTATCTATTTTGCAACTAAAGGATTTGTACCTATCTGGTTGTCTTCGCTCATCTTCAATGTCATTTTGCTGGTCATTGCATTCAAACTGATCGATTTTGGCTTTGTCCTGCGTACTATTTGGGGTGTCTTTAGTTTCACCTTTTGGCTCAAGATAGTGCCGGTTGCCTCCGAGCCTTTCCTCCACGACCCTTTCATGGTCAGTGTGGTTGGAGGTATGCTCTGCGGCTGTGGCTTGGGCACTGTCTTCTTGAACAATGGTACTTCCGGTGGCACCGACATTGTCGCCATGATAGTCAACCGCTACCACCATATCCCCATCGGACGAGTGCTGTTCTTCTGTGACCTTGTCATCATCTCAAGTGCCTATTTCCTGCCTAATGTCCGAAGTGTCGAAAAGGTGCTGTTGGGTCTGTGCTTCACCTTCATGTGTACCAATGTTGTGGATATGATAATGAACAAGGTGCGTCAGTCTGTACAGTTCTTCATCTTCTCTACCAAGTACGACCAGATTGCCAATGCCATCAATTCCATGCCGCGAGGAGTCACCATTCTCAACGGACAGGGTTGGTATTCCAAGCAAGAGATTCATGTTGTGACGGTCCTTGCAAAGAAAAGCGAGTCTTCTCGCATCTTCAATTTGGTCAGAGAGATTGACCCCGATGCCTTCATCTCACAATCAGAAGTCATAGGTGTCTATGGCAGAGGCTTTGACCCTATCAATAAATAGACATACCTTCCTCTCACACCAAAGACTCCTCAAGGCTCCAAACCTTCGAGGAGTCTTTTCTTTTGCTTCATGCAGTATTTTCCTTCTTGCCTTCCTGCATATTGCACTTGGTGACCATATCGTTTTTGTTAAATATCTTACTTATCTTCCTGCTCATTGCACCTGGTGACCATATCGTTTTGTTAAATATTATAAAGATATTCTCTCCCTTCAACTGTCCCCTCTCAATCCCCCTCCCTCAAAACTCCCCTCTGCCAAGCCCTGTATTTACTATAGATTTCAAAGGATTTATATACGATTTATATAGGACGCATATAGGACGAATATAGGA
>CAVHKB010000101.1:0-8921 GCA_963636305.1 Prevotella sp. P5-108 | reverse complement strand
CTATATTCTTCCTATATTCGTCCTATATGCGTCCTATATAAATCGTATATAAAACTATGCTGAAGGGGTTGAAAGTGAGATTGTTATGAAGGCTAAACAGAGGGGAGGTGCTTGGGGAGTGTTGGGGAGAGGGGTGGAGTGGGGTGTGTCAGGAAATGGAGTGGGGTATGTTGGGAAATGTTGTGCGGAATGGTGTTTGGTTCATTGAGAAAAAAACTTTACCTTTGCAAGATATATCGTTTGTTTGAAAAGATGAAGAAAGTCTTATTGTGGAGTATCGTTGTATGTATGCTGACGGGTTGTGAGTATATCCGTGAGCGCAGGATGGGTGAATCGGTGGTGACGGTAGGCGGAGCGTCGTTGCACGCGAGTGATTTGGCGATGGTGACCTCTTCCGCCCGTAATCCGGAGGATAGTGCGATGTTGGCGGATACTTATATCCGTCGTTGGGTGACGGAGCAGTTGTTGTATGACAAGGCGAAGCGTTCGTCGTCGGATGCGGGTTCGATAGAAGCGTTGGTGGAGGATTATCGCAGGTCGTTGTATGTGCATGAGTATGAGCAGTCGTTGGTTGACAGCAGGATGCCGAAGGAGGTTTCGGACGATTCTGTAGCCGCTTTTTACGAGCATCATTCGGAGCGTTTCGTTTTGAGGGAGGATATATTGCAGGGCATGCTTATTGTGTTGCCGATTAATGCTCCTCATTTGGACGATTTGCGCAAGTATATGGGCGATTTGACGGACGACAATATGGAGAAGATAGAGAAGTATGCGTATCAGTATGCTACTTCTTATGATTTGTTTACGGACCAGTGGCGCAGTTTGCACAGTGTGATGATGAAGATGCCGGTGAGTTCGAAGGAAGTGGAGCAGGAGATTCGTCATAACCGTTTGATAGAGAGCAGTGATTCGGCTCGTATAAGTCTGCTTCGAGTGACGGACAGGCATTTGTCGGGTGAGGCGATGCCTATGGAGTATGCCCGTACGGAGATAGAAAAAGTGCTGTTGAACCAGCGTCAAGTACAGTTTTTGCAGAGGTATCGTGAAGAGATGTATCAGCAGGCGGTGCGCCAGAAGAGAGTTGTTTTTAACACAAATACAGAGACAAAAGATGAAAGCAATGATGAAAATCAATAGTATAGGCTTGGTGGTGGTATTGTTGTTGTGCGGGATGCAGTTGCGTGCGCAGGACAATGTGATAGATGAGGTGATATGGGTAGTAGGCGACGAGGCTATATTGCGTTCGGAAGTGGAAGAGGAGCGTCTTCGTGCGCAGTATGAAGGTCAGGAGATAGCGGGAGATCCGTATTGTGTCATTCCAGAGCAGTTGGCAATACAGAAGTTGTTTTTGCATCAGGCGGAGTTAGATTCGGTGGAGGTGAGTGAGTCGACGGTAGCGACGCAGGTGAATATGCGTTTGAACTATTACATATCTCAGATTGGTTCAAAGGAGAAGTTGGAGGAGTATTTCCGTAAGCCTATGTCGGAGATGAAGGAAGATATGACCACTGCAGTGCGTAATCAGATGATTATTCAGCAGATGCAGCAGGAACTGACGAAGAACATCAAGTCGACTCCAGCCGAAGTGCGCCGTTATTATTCCCGTTTGCGTCAGGATAGCATTCCGACTATACCGGCGCAGGTGGAGGTACAGATCATCACATTGGACCCGCCGGTACCCCAGTCGGAGGTGGACAGAGTGAAGGAGCGTCTTCGTGACTTTACGGAGCGTGTGAACAACGGGAGTGCAGACTTTTCGATGTTGGCCCGATTGTATTCGGAGGACACGGAGAGTGCCAAGCGTGGTGGAGAGTTAGGCTTTGTGGGTAAGGGTCAGTTGGTACCTGAGTTCGCGGACGTGGCATTTAACTTGAACGACCCACGCAGGGTGAGCCGTATTGTGGAAACGGAGTATGGCTATCATATTATTCAGTTGATAGAGAAGCGTGGCGACAGGATAAATTGCCGTCATATTCTTCTGAAGCCTCGTTTGTCGCAGAGTGACAAGACAGAATCGATCAACAAATTGGATTCGATTGCAAATCTTATCCGCACGGGTAAGGTCACTTTTGAGCAGGCAGTGGCGTTCTTCTCACAGGACAAGAACACGGCTATGAATGCGGGTGTGATGATGAATCAGGAGACAGGCGCGACGAAGTTTGAGTATCAGTCGTTGCCACCGGAGATTGCGCGTCAGATACACGGAATGAATGTGGGAGAGATAAGCAATCCGTTTCTTATGATAGACGAGACGAAGAACAAGGAGGTGTGTGTGATAGTGAAGTTGAAATCGAAGACGGATGTCCACAAAGCCAACTTGGTAGATGACTATCAGGTTATTCGTACGATGTATGAACAGCAGGAGAGTGAAGCCTTTCTGCACAAGTGGATATTGCAGAAGCAGAAAGACACCTATATTATGATAGACCCGGAGTGGCGCGGTTGCGACTTTGAGTATCCGGGTTGGGTGAAAGAGGACTAAAAGGCAGTACGGGCGATGAATATATCTTGCAGGTTGACAGCGGTATGTATGTTTCTTGTGTGCATGTTTTATGCTTATGCGCAGCAAGAGACATTGGTGTACCTTGAACGCTGCGAGACACTTTCTTTTGATGAGAGCCGTCATCCTGATGCGCAGTTGCTGAAGGGGGATGTTTGTTTCCGTCATGAGGAGGCGTATATGTATTGTGACAGTGCTTATTTCTATGAGAAGGCGAATTCGTTTGATGCGTTCGGCCATATCCGCTTTGTACAGGGGGATACGCTGTCGGGATACGGGGATGTGTTGTATTATGACGGGAACACAAAGATTGCGCGTTTGCGGAAGAATGTGCGTCTAATCAACCGCAATACAGTTCTGACTACAGACAGTTTGAACTATGACCGTATTCGTGATATTGCGTATTACTTTGCGGGAGGTGAGTTGAGTGATTCACTGAATGTGCTGACATCGCGGTGGGGGCAATATACACCTTATAACAATCGTGCCGTGTTCCGTGATGCGGTGGTGTTGCATCATCCGAAGTTCGTGCTTGTTGCGGACACCTTAAACTACAACACAGAGAGCCATATCGCGGAGTTGGAGGGTCCTACGCGAATAGATTACGGCGAGGAAACGACGATTCTTTCCACCAGAGGCTGGTATAATACTCAGACAGAGAGAACTCTTTTGACGGACCGTTCGAAGATTATACACAGAGATGGCAAGACCTTGACGGGGGATTCGCTGTTCTATGACAAGCAGCGAGGTTATGGGAGGTTATACGAACACTTTGCGATGACGGACAGTGTGCGCAAAGAGACCTTGTATGGTAATTATGGGGAGGTATATGAAGACGGGAAACGAGGATATGCCACTGACAGTGCGTTGTTTGTGGATTGGTCGGGCGATGATTGGCTATACATGCACGCAGATACCTTGTTTACAGAGGAGGTCTTTTGCCAAGTGCCTATCTTGCACTCGAGAGACAGTCTTTCACCTGATTCGGTTCTTATCTTTGTGGCGCCGGATACTGTTTGGAAGGACACATCATACCAGCGTTTGCGTGCTTATTACGGAGTTCGTGTGTATCGGCAAGATATGCAGATGGTGTGCGATTCGTTGGTGTATGTTAGCAATGATTCAGTGATGTCGTTATGCGGAACACCTATCTGTTGGAGTGATGAGAACCAGGTATCGGCGGATACTATCTATGTGTTCATGAGGGATGAAACAGTCGATTATGCGCATGGGATAGGGAATGCTTTGGCGATTAAACAAGAAGACAACGACAAGTATGACCAGATGGCAGGTAAAGAGATGTTTGCCTATATCCGCGAGGGCGAATTAAGAAGGGTGGAGGTGAACGGTAACGCAGAAACTGTCTTTTTCCCTCAGGAGGATGATGGCAGTTTTATAGGGATGAACAAGACCCAGAGTAGTTATGTAAAGATATACCTGCATGAGAAGAAGATAGACCATATCGTCTTTACGGCAACCACTGTGGGTTCGCTGCACCCGTTAGATAGTATCTCCCCAAGCGAAGCATACTTGGAGGGCTTTTTCTGGGCGGATGCTGTACGCCCGAAGTACCCTGGTGATGTGTTTGGTCGTACGGATAGAAATGCTATACAGAAGAACGGTATTGACCGACCAGAAGAGACTAAATCCTCTTTGCCGAGCAATGAAACATCTGCCAAGAAAGGTTCCAATCGCTCGAACAAAGATACAAGAAAGAAAACTCCTATATCGAAGAAATAATGAAAAAAACTATCATCTCGCTATTATTGCTCTGCTCCTGTGCGTTGATTGCCGATGCACAGAAACAGTCTTTAGGATTCGAAATGGGTTTCGCACAACCAGTCCTGCGTGAGAACCCCGAATCAGGGAAGAAGAAACTGCCTAATATCACCCAAATGAATGGACTGAAGTTAGGATTTGTTTACGATGCCACTTTGGTGAAGGGCTTTGGCTTTCGTCTTGGTGTGAACTATACCTATGCTGGCAACCACACAAAATGGCAGTCGGAAAGTACTTTCTCTACCGCACAGAAGATAAAGTACAGTAATCAGATGCACACATTGGAGATCCCCATTGATTGGCAGTACAAGTTTGAAATTGCCAAAGAGACCTATCTCATCCTCTATACAGGTCCCGCATTCCAATATACCTTTGCTTTTGATAAGACCACCTACCGTAAGAACGAACTCACCAACGCATCGGAGGTGAACAAAGAGAGTCACTTTGCCGTTGACAACGATAAAGACGGCACTGCCGATTATCGTCCTTGGAACCTCACTTGGGGCGTAGGAGCAGGTTTTCAGTACCAAAATTACTATATCCGTGGAGGTTACGACTTTGGTATATTGAACCACTATAAAGATACCTTCTTCGATAATTCTTCCGACACAAGTGCAGAATACCGTACGCGGGGCAGGTTCGACCAGTGGTCTATACGCATAGGCATCTATTTCCTTAATTTCTAAAACCGCGATGATACCCCGAGAAACCATCGACCGTATCTACGCCTCTGCTCGTATAGAGGATGTCATTTCCGATTATGTCACGCTCCGCAAACGGGGTGCCAACCTCATCGGATTATGTCCGTTCCACGAAGAGAAGACAGGGTCTTTCACTGTATCACCTGCAAAAGGAATCTTCAAATGTTTCGGCTGCGGAAAGGCTGGCAACGCCGTCAACTTCGTAATGGAGTACGAGCAGTGTTCCTATGTGGAGGCATTGCGCACACTTGCCAGAAAGTATCACATCGAGATACAAGAGAGGGAACAGAGTGATGAGGAACGCCAGGCGCAGACCGAACGGGAGGCAATGTTCATCCTCAACGAGTGGGCTAACGAATGGTTCCAGAATAATCTTTGGAACACCGAAGAAGGACGGAACATCGGACTCAAGTACTTCCTCGAAAGAGGCGTCCGTGAGGACATCATCCGTAAGTTCCGTTTGGGCTATTCTCCCGAAAAGAACGCACTCTATAACGCTGCACACAACGCCAAGTTCAGCGACAAATTGCTCGAAGATACCGGCCTCTGTGGCAAGTCCTCCTACAACTACTACGACCGTTTTCGGGGACGGGTCATCTTCCCCATCTACACCGTCTCAGGTAAGACGGTCGCATTTGCAGGGCGGATTCTCAAGCAACAGGAACATGTCGGCAAGTATGTCAACTCTCCCGACTCGCTCCTCTACTCCAAGCAGAACGAACTCTATGGACTCTCTCTCGCCAAGCAAGCCGTCACCAAACAAGGTTGTTGCTATCTCGTTGAAGGGCAGATGGATGTCATATCCATGCACCAGGCAGGTATCGAGAATGTCGTCTCATCCGGCGGTACGGCTCTAACCAAACACCAAATCCTATTGCTGCATCGGTTCACCGACAATGTAACCGTCTTGTACGATGGTGACGCTGCCGGAATTCACGCCGCCCTGCGTGGTATTGATATGTTACTTGAGCAAGGCATTAATGTCAAGGTCGTGCTTCTTCCCGATGGCGAAGATCCTGACTCCTTCGCTCGAAAGCAGAACGCTTCCGATTTTATACAGTTCATTAAGGATAACCAACAGGATTTCATCCGCTTCAAAACCAACCTCCTCCTCCAAGACTCCGAACATGGAACCATCGAACGTAGTGCTGTTATAAAGGATATTGTCAGGTCCATTTCTGTCATACCGGAGCGTATTAAGCGTGAACTATATGCAAAAGACTGCAGTGAATTGTCGGGCATTCCGGTCGACAGCATACGGGCTGACATCCACGATATGCGCAGCCAGGCGGAAGCCGACCGTAAGAAACGAACACAATACGCCCAACGGTCCGTCGGCAGTTCACCTGCGGAAAACACTCCTTCCGCCGTCAATAACACCTCCTCCGACACCGCAACAGGCGCCACTACACTTGCAACCGACAATGCTCAAACCTACCAACCGGCCGTATCGCTGCAACCTTCGCAACTGATAGATAATAAGTTGGACGAAAACATCCGCAACCTCCTGCAAGTATTGGTCCGATATGGCGAAAAAACGCTCTATACCGACGACGACGGTTCCACAATCACGGTCGGGCAATATGTCCTCGCCGACATCGACAACGACCGTATAGAGTTCGATAATTCCCTCTACAGCAAGGTATTAAACGAACTCCGAAACCACCTCGACGAGCCTGGCTTCCATGCCGAAACCTTCTTCCGTAATCATCCCGACCCGCAAGTAAGCAGTCTCGCAAGCAATCTTATCAGCGAAAAATACACCTTGAGTAAGATTCACGGCAAGAAAAATATATCCGAGAATGTAAGTGTCAATGTGGAACTATCCACCGAGAAAGACGAGTTGGACGACCTGGTTCCCCATCTGCTCTACGAACTCAAGTTGGCTCTTGTCAACAAGCAACTCAATGCGCTGCGGGCATTATTGCAGCACGCACTGGAAAACAACGACGAAGAAATGATGCAGCAACTCCTCCGCCAACAACCGCTTTTGGAGCAGGTACGACGGACGCTCTGCGACGCTTTGGGACATAGAATACAATAATTATACTTCCACCTATGCTTTTCTCCGAAATCGTATATGGTCCCATTCACAGCCGTAGGCTCGGGACTTCGCTCGGCATCAATCTTATGCCCGCCCAGCATAAATTATGCTCCTTCAACTGTGTCTATTGCGAATGTGGGTTCAACACCCCCGTACACGCGCCGCAACTGCCGTCCACCATGCAGGTACACGATGCCCTCGAACAGAAACTGCGCAGTCTGCAGCAACAGCATATCACGCCCGATGTCATCACTTTCTCCGGCAACGGAGAACCCACCATGCACCCTTCCTTCTATGATATAATCGACCATACCTGCCGACTACGCGACCTCTATTGCCCCAATGCGAAAGTCGCAGTCTTGAGCAATGCTACACAACTCTTCCGAAACGATGTGGTCGATGCACTTATGAAAGTTGACCAACGGATACTCAAACTCGACTCCGCCGTCAATGCCACCATGCACCTCATCGACCAACCCGTCAATCCCGACCTGACTGTCCCCAACATAGTCGCTATGTTGAAGAAGTTCCACGGTGACTTCACACTCCAGACCTGTTTCCTCAAAGGGCAATACCTGAACCAAACCATCGACAATACCACTCCCGAAGAATTAAATGCCTGGTACCAAGTCGTCCGTCAGTTGCAACCTAAGCATATCATGATTTATGTAATCGACCGTGCCACACCCGTCGAAACGCTGCAGAAAATCGACCCTTCTACCATGCAGACCATTGCTGAACACCTTCGTGCCGAAGGCTTCGATGTCACGGTCTCCGCATAAACCCTTCCGCCATGAAGGTTCTTGTTGCACCACTCAACTGGGGTTTGGGACACGCCACACGGTCCATCCCTGTCATCGACTACTATCTCCGCCATAACAACGAAGTGGTCTTGGCTGGCGATGGCAATAGCCTCCTCCTCCTGCGCAGACGCTATCCTGAATTACGCGCCCTCAATCTCCCCTCCCTTAACCTCCACTACTCGCAAAAGAACACCCAGATAACAACGCTCCTCCGTCAACTGCCCCGTATACTGCATTGGATGATGCAGGACCATCGAGCGTTGCAACAACTCCTTGCTATCGAACATTTCGACCTGATTATATCTGACAACCGTTTCGCCTTCCATTCCCCCAGCACACGATGCGTCTATCTCACCCATCAACTGCATATCTGCCTCCCCGCAGCATGGAAAGTCTTCGAACCGTTGGCAGAAGCAATACATCGGCGGATAATGAATAAGTATGCCGAAGTGTGGGTCCCCGATACGCAATCGGAACCCTCACTGGCAGGCAGGCTCTCACATCCCCACAAACTACCTCGTCATCTGCGTTATATTGGACCGCTTTCCCGATTCATGAGTCTGTCCGCTACACCCGAACCCGACACCGCCTTCCATACCGTTCTGCTCCTGTCGGGATTGGAACCGCAACGCACATTTCTCGAAGATGAAGTCATCAAGCGTTATCGGACACGCCCCGAAACACTCCTGGTCATACAAGGCAAACCCGATGCACCTTTCTGCAAGTTCACCAAAGGCAATATCACCGTTGTCCCTTATATGGAAGATACCCCACTCATCGCATGCCTCTTGGGTGCGTCTAAAGTGATTGCACGAAGCGGCTATTCATCCCTTATGGACTTCGCTGCATTGGACATCCTGCCCAAATGCGAACTCATACCTACACCAGGGCAACCCGAACAGGAATACCTCGCCCACCACCTCCTACAATATCCCCACCACCCACATCGACCCTAACCCCACCTCCCCCTCCATCTTTGTACTCGTGTCACTCCATGCATATTAATTGTTAATTATTAATTGTTAATTCCGTGTATGCCGTAGAGCCATAGCGTGCTATGGCTCTCATATCATCTCTGCATGTTAATTGTTAAC
>CAVHKB010000100.1:0-8983 GCA_963636305.1 Prevotella sp. P5-108 | reverse complement strand
ATCTTTCGTAGCACTCGGTAAACTTGTCTCTCGGTAAACCGATTATCCACGCTGCAAAAGTAAGCAAATAGTCGCATAGTAACATACATAAATCGACAAAAAATGTTCAATTATTAGCATATACACCAATAATTTACTCTACCATAGGGTCTTTGCCGTTATACATAATATTCCGTGACTTTTGTATATCGAATTCATAACCTGGTTTGGTCCTTATTGTACAACCGGTGAATAGAAAGTTCTCGCAGTATTTCAGTACCAAACCCTGTTTCACATTCAATATCGTTATATCTTCAAAACGCATATCATGAACAGGCATACCTTTGATGCCCGTTGCTTCTACGGCTGTCTTTGCACCCACACAGGTGATGTTACGGAATGTGAAATTACTCCAATTCGGGAAATATGCCTCCTTGTTGTCTTTGTCAGTAGCACTGACTCCGGCACCTCTGTCTGCATAGCCCGACTCAAAATGTATTGCCGACTCTTTGATGTTCTTCATCACGATATCATAGCAATAAATATCCTCGCACCAACCACCACGACCTGGAGCAGACTTCATACGAAGTCCTATATCCGTCCCGTCAAATATGCAGTCTTTCACTACTAAACGCTGCATACCCCCCGAGAATTCAGAACCAATAACAAATCCTCCGTGAGCATGATATACCGTGTCCTTCACTATAAGGAAATCCCGTTGAGGACCTGCCTTCACACCTTTCTCACCCACACCGCCTTTCATACAGATACCATCATCACCGCATGCAATGTTACAGTTCGCAATAAGTGCAACTTGTACATTTCCAGGGTCCATAGCATCCCCGTTCTGCGCCCAATGCGGACAGCGTATATTCACACCGTCTATAATCAAATTCTGTACTCGTGTCGGCACCAAATGAAACTTAGGCGAGTTAAGTAGATGCACATTCTCAATCAGCACATTCTTTGAATCCGTGATATTCACTAAATGCGGACGCATCTTTTCTTGAATAACAGCACTTGCCGCGATATTAGGTACTCCTAACTCTTTGTTGAGGTTAAACGGATACCAAATCTTCTTGGTCTTGCCGTTCGCTACTACTGTACCACCCATATAAAGAAACTCGTTCCACTGATTCTCGTCCACTTTCTCTGACTTGACAGGACGCCAATAGATGCCCTGACCGTCTAATGTACCTCGACCTGTGATAGATATGTTCTCGCAGCGGGATGCATACACCAACGCTATGCATTTCTTGCTCCCGTCACGCAAACTGTCACTTTGCTGCACATACAATTCTTTGTTAGGGGAAAAGCGTATAATAGCATTGTCTGCAAGGTGCAAATCTATGTTGCTCCTCAATCGGATAGGACCCGTCAGCCATACGCCGTCTGGTACAATCAGATGCCCGCCGCCTTGCTTTGTCAAGTGTTTTATAGCCGCACTGAATGCATCGGTGCAAAGACTGTCACCGCCTTCTACTGCACCAAAATCACTAAGAACAACGCTATAATCTGGTATCACAACAGGTTGTACTTGCTCTACAGGGCAGGGGAGATTATTATAGTAACTCGTATAATCTTTCGCTTGTAGCATACTCACCGTGAATATACTAACACTGAGTATTACACCCGCAAATATCTTTCTTACCATACAGATTTAATTTTACATTTTATTAGTAGAGATGTTCAACAAGACTATTCAGATAGATTTCTACATTGGTATATTCAGAACCTATCGGATATTTACTTCCGTCCCATATATCATTCGGATTCAATCCATGTTCCGTTTCCCAATCATCTGGCATGCCGTCATGGTCCGTATCCAATGGAGGAGTATCGGTTTTGTATTCTATATAGCCGCCTGCATCATTGGGCGTATCGATTAGACCTTTTGTTCCTTTTGTCGCTGTACCTGAACGCACCTCTTCTACTATCCTGCTATCAATAGCATCCCTGCACAGAGAACAGCCTGCTTTACCAAGTACGGTCTCAAAAGCATCTTGTGCGCTTTGTTCGTTTTGCAACAGAGTTAACTCGTTTGTCCAACGCGACAAGGCTTTCACTTCGTCTGTCTGAACAGTAGAGCCTTTCCAATTATCGGTGGTTATTTCATCACTGCCGTACATATAATTACCCTGCAAATAGAATTTACCTGGTATAAGTGTACCCATCTCACTACAGTATTCGCAACGGATAGTAGGGTCTAATAAACGCGTCTTCTTACTGGTAGCAGGACCGTACTTATAGTAATTATTCACCATATTTATCATGCGTGCAGTACCAACGCCTTCTCCTCCGTAACTGGAGTTACCTCCCCAGTTATACACTACATTGTTCACATAGTCTAAAGGACCGTATGCTACATTGTTCACGTATGAGTGGTCAAAGCGTGGATTACGGGAGTCGTGGTGTGCCAATAAGTTGTGATGAAATGTTGCATTACTACCACCCCATATACCACCATAGCCGTGATTACCTTTTATGTGTACTGAATTACGCAACGACTCTGTGATAAAGCAGTATTGTAGCGTGAAGTTAGTATTACCGTAACACGATACACATTCGTCGGTCGACCAAGAGAACGAGCAGTGGTCTATCAGTATGTCTTGTTTACCGATGCAAGTCAGTGCATCGCCCTCAACACCATTACTGTCTCCCATACGGAACCTTAGAAAGCGTATAATTACATTATTGGCTTTTATCACAGTAGGATAGCCTGCTATACATATTCCGTCTCCAGGTGCAGTCTGTCCCGCTATTGTGACCGAGCCTTCTGTAATTTGCAATTCGCGTTCCAAGTGGATAGTTCCGCCTACATCGAATACTACAATCTTCTTTCCAGGTGTCTTGAGGATATATCGGAGCGAGCCACTATTATTGACATCATCTTCTAAAGTCGTTACATGATATACCATTCCACCTCGTCCGCCTGTAGTATACATACCGCCTCCCTCTGCTTGAGGAAACGCAGGTACTTTGTTTGCAGTAGGTCCTTCTATTGGATTGGGCGTACAACTGCCTAAAGCAATCATAACGCCCACCCAAAGAATAGGAAGAACAAACCGTATGCCACTATAGCAGATATGGCTATTCTGTTGCTTCATAAGTAAGGTCATAAGTCTAATATATTGGGAATAACAAGGCAATAGAATAGTTGTCTAATACCCGTAATCGTTCCAGAGAGTACCATTAGATGCGTTGATATCTACATCGAATATAGGCCAATAGTGGCGCATATCTACATCTACCCCTTCGGCATATAAGTAGTATGATTTCTTATCCAAATAACGCTCTCCGCCTTTCTCATAGATAGACTTTGCTACCCATCCCTGTGTTTTATCGAACTCTGCAGGACGAGTTTCGCCTTTACGAACGCCTACGAATTTATCATATACATAGGTTTTTGCGCTGTCTTGAGTTAGGTCGGTGTCGCATATTTTGTAAGTGAAATATACAGAGTCGCTGCGTCCTGCAAATTCCCCTGTTCCTGCATCCATATCTGCAAGACGGTTCATAGTTAGTTCTAATTGGGAACCTAACTTGTTCCAACGCATCAAGTCGTATTTCCGTATGTTCTCTCCGCAGAATTCGAAAGCGCGTTCTGCCATCAGATTGTCCATATTCAGTGTTTTGGATGATAAACCTGCTCTATGGCGTATTTTATCGAATTGCTCTTGTGGATTAAGTCCGTAAAGATTGCTTGGTGCATTTCCCTCGATACTGCCTATTGCGGCTTCGGCATACATTAGCAGCACATCTGCATATCGCAAGACAGGCATATCTATTCCGTCTTCATTGCCTATGAAGGTGCGTTTCATCCACTCTACACGATACTTGCCCAAATAGTAATCTTTGACTCCTCCAAACTTCTGATATAACTTATTGGCATTAGTTGCACTGCCTGGAAATGCTGCTTCTTCAGATGAAACACCCGACCCTGTATCGTAGTTCCAAGTGAAAGGACATACCGTAACATCCATACGCTTGTCACCCTCTTCAAAGTCCCATAGGAAAGTCGGGGTAATACGAATCATACTCTGTGTTTTGGTATCGTTTTTATTATCACCATAGTATTTTGTATTGATCATTTTCCCTGCACATGTCGTATTTATTTTCAATCCACATATAGACAATACTTGACCACGCGCACCGTCTAAATAGGGTAACGCCCAAATAAACTCTGAAGTAGAGTAGTTGGTTTCGTCAGCACAAAGTTTGCGCCATATATCTTCGAAAGAAGCCTCGAACTTGTAGTCTTCGTGTTTGATAATCTCAGCGCAAGCCCATACTGCTTCTTGGTAGACTTCTTGCCGCAGGGCAGGGTCTTTGATGTTATATTGCACGGAGCAGTCGGTTGTTCCTCCTATAGTAAATGTATTGGGGCGTAGAGCCATGCCTGCATACATCAGGTCCATTCGAGCAAGTAGTCCCAATGCAGCAGCGCGCGAGCAGCGTCCGGTGTAGTTTTGTGCTTTACCCGGGCAACTTTCGGACCACGGCATCAGTTCGGCTGCACGGCGCAGGTCTTTGCGCAATTGGTCGTAGATGACATTTCGGTCGGTCTTGTAAACATATAAGTCGTTCAAGTCTTGTCCGTCGAACGATTTGAAACATGCAGGTACATCGCCCCATAGTTTTACTAATTCCAAATAGCAATAACTGCGCAAAGTGAGTGCTTCGCCAAGCAGGTACTGTATGGTTTTGTCGGTGGTGTCACTATATTGCTCTATGCCATCTATTGCGACATTGGCGCGTTCAACGGCGGCATTTAGATAACTCCACGGGTCTTTATGGGCAGCATCTGACAGGTTGCCTGTTCCTTTGCCTAAGTTGTAAGTAGCACAGGTTAATTTATCGCCGCTTGTTTGACCGTTCCATTCTATATCGGTGTTAACTGCCACATAGCCGCCCACCAATCTGGCACGATAGTTCTGTTCTCCGAAGATATTGTATATTCCGCCGATGGCTTGTTCTACCATGTCAGCCGATTTGAATACAGATACATCCATCGCCGACGGAGATTCGGTAGCGAAAAAGTCTTTCTCGCAAGATACCAACATCAAGACAGATGCTGCGAGAAACAGTTTATAGAGATTCGTTTTCATTGTTAATCATCGTTTAAGGATTAGAATTGAATGTTCATACCGATGTTGATACCCCGACTTTTGGGATAAGCAGAGAAGTCAACGCCAGGTGTAAGCGGGTTCTTAGATGAACGGGTATCTACTTCAGGGTCGAGACCAGAGTACTTGGTGATACAGAACAGGTTTGTGCCTTGTACGAACAAGCGGATTTGGTTAAGATGTGCTTTTTGCAGCCATACCTTAGGTAGGGAGTACCCAATAGTAAGGTTTTGCAGACGCAGGAAAGAGCCATCTTCCATATCTCTGTCGGTTACCAAGTAGTGTGATTGGATAGGCGAAGCATATTTGGCACCTTTAGCAGCATTGCTCTCATCGAGTGCGGTTGCCATTGCAGTGTAGGCGTCGCCAAATACGACTGTCTGTCCTGCAGCCAATGCGTCAGGTAGGTATGTCCCGTCGGCTGCGAACAACGAGTAACGATTAGCGAAGTTTACATCGTTGATGAGGTTACGCATACGGGATTTTTCTGTGACGGTTGTATATTCCATGTGGCTGAGGTTAAGAATTTTGTTGCCCCATGAAAAGGTGAAGTTTGCTGCCAAGTCGAATCGTCCCCATTTGTCTCCTCCGACAAAAGCGGTTATATTGAAGCCGCCGTTTAATACGGGAACGGTATTACCGAGAATGACTTTATCGTTTTCGTCGATTACTCCATCGCCGTTTTGGTCTTTGAACTTGACAGAACCAGGTCGTACGGAAGTACTCCAGAAGTCTTTATCATAAGTGACCACTCCTTCTTTCAAGCCCCATTCTCCTGTAGAGGAATAGGAAATGAAGTCAGATGCGGTGTAGTATCCATCGGTTTCGAAGCCAAGTACATTTCCTACGGGTTGTCCGACTTGTACAAGGAACTCTCCTACAGTTTTATATTCCGAACTACCAAAGCAGTTGGTTGCAGCCAGCAGTGAGGTCATATTTCCCAAGTCGATGACTTTGTTCTTGTTGTAAGAAAGGTTTGCGTCAACTGTTAAGCCATAACTTAAAGCCTTTGTCTGATGGTCTAAGATGACGCCTTTGATTGAGAACTCAACACCTTTGTTGTCGGTAGAGCCTATGTTTTGATATTGTGCGCTGTAACGAGCGGGCAGACTTTGCAGAATAATCAGGTCACGAGTAGTGTTCCAATACAAATCGATTGTTCCAGTGAGTCGTTCGTTGAAGAATCCGTAGTCCAATCCAAAGTCTCGTGTGGTGGTTGTTTCCCATTTTAGATGGGGGTTCTGTGCAATTTTATCGGAGCCTCCAACAATGAGTATGTTACTTACTCCTTCGCCCATATCCATGTAGGTCATTTGTTGCGAGAGGAAATCGTTGTGCAAGTATCCGAGGTCGACATTGTTGTTACCCGCCATACCGTAGGAGAGCCTCCACTTAAGGTTGCTTAACCAAGAAGATGCGCCTTGCATCCAACTCTCGTCCGACATACGCCATGCTGCTGCTACTGATGGGAAGTATCCCCATTGGTTTTCCTTTTCAAAACGGGTAGAAGCATCAGCGCGGAAGGTTGCTGTCAGGTAGTATCGTCCCATGTAGTCGTAGTTGGCGCGTGCGAAGAACGACAATTGATTGTCTTTCGGGTCGATATAGTTGGATATTTCGGAGTATTGTGCTTGTCCCAAATAGTTAAATATCTCGCCGTTGGTTACATCGTAGTTTCCTTTGTATCCGAAGCCCCAGAGTGTGTTGGTTTCACCTTTACGGATGATGGTTTCTTCGCCGACCAACAGAGATACCTGGTGTTTTTGGTTGAACTTCTGTTTCCATTCCAATGTGTTGGCATTGCGGAGACGACTTTCTTTCTCTTGCAGTACTTGCAGTTGTGCAGTTTGTGCGGCTATGTTTGGACGCCCTGTGTTTTTTGCGAAGTAGGTGGTGGGTCCGTAGTAGCGGTTTGTTTGTATGCTTCGTGAATCGTAGCCCAATTCGACGCGTGCAGTAAAGTATTTAGCGAACTTATACTGCATGTATCCATTCATTGTCCACTTATCGTCTTTTTTGAGTTTATAGTTGTCGCGTATAGTAGTGATAGGGTCATAGAGAGAACCGAATGTTTCATCGGCATCGTCGCTTGTATCTGTAGTTTTTGTCAGCAGGTTGGTAGGAGCATACACTACTGCATTACGGAGTCGGCTTTCTGTAGATGTGCCAGCATCTTTGATGGCGTTAGAACCGGCACCTAATACTTCGGTGTTGGTGTAGCGTGTTGTGAAGCCTACTGTAAAGTCTTTGAAAGGTTTGAACTTGGCTTTCAGAGAGAGGTTGTTTCGTGCATAGTTGGACTGCTCCATAATCGCCTTATCGTCGATACGGTTGTAGGAGAGGTTGAAGTTTGCATTTTTGTTACCTCCGCTGACGCTTACCGATTGGTTGGAGTTGAATCCTGTACGACCGAAGGTGGCATCTTGCCAGTCGTTGAACGGGTGCAACTCGGCGTTGTTGTACTCTTCGAGCAGGGTAGCAATAGGAGTGGTCATGATTTCCGCTTCGGTTTCGGCGTATTTTGTTTTGTTGTAGAGTGCGTCGAAGTAAGCATTGAAATCGCTTCGTATATTGGATTTGTTGTTGAAGTTCTTCATGTATGCATATTCGTACTGCATTAGAGTGAAGTCTTCTACTCCCATTACACTATATTTCTTTGCTAATTTTTTCCAGCCTACATAACCACTGTAGTCTACGTGAAATGTCATCTTCTCTGAGTCGGTGTCCGAATCTTTTGTAGTGATGATAATAACACCGTTAGCACCTTGTGCGCCGTAGATAGCAGTAGCGGCTGCATCTTTGAGGACATCCATAGAAGCGATGTCGGAGGGTGCGATGTCGGAGATACTTGTAACAGGGAACCCATCGACGATGTAGAGAGGGTCGTTGGATTGTGTCAGAGAGGTACCGCCACGGACACGGATTTTGACATCGGCGTCGGGGCTACCTTCGGTGGTGGTAACGGAAACGCCTGAGAGTTTACCTTGCAGTGCTTCTGCAGCGGATGTGACAGGAATGTCTTTGAGTTGTTCGGCAGAGACGGATGCTACTGCGGTTACTACATCTCGTTTTTTGGTGGTTCCGTAGCCCGTTACGACTACTTCATCCAACAGTTCGGCATTCTCTTTGAGGACGACATTGATGACATCGCCTGTGATAGGGATTTCTTGCGTTACTAATCCGATGAAGGAGAAAACAAGGGTTTTTGCATCGTCAGGTACATCGATAGTATAGTTCCCGTCGAAATCGGTAACCGTACCAATAGTAGTACCCTTAACTAGAACGGAGGCAGAGATGATAGTCTCGCCAGTTGCATCATGTACAGTGCCATGAATTACTTTGGCTTCGATACCGAATGTAGCAAAGCATAGCATCGATACCAAAAAGGCTGTGATTCGTTTTGACATGTGTATTAAATTTGTTGTTTACAGTTAAAGTAAAGAGAGGGTAGTGCTAAATGTATAAGCACAATTCTCATGGTGCAAAGGTAAAACAGCGATGAAAGGTCGATGTGTATATTTTGACGCAAGATGTGGAAAATATATGTTCGCAGTGTGTATGAGTTTGTTGGGAGGGGGCGATTAATAATTAACAATTAACAATTGACAATTAATATGCAGAGAAGGGTTGAGGGGCAATGTATGGTTCTTTGGGAACATAGAGTTTTACCTGCGAAAAGGAGTTGAGAGCCATAGCACGCTATGGCTCTACAGCATACAATAACAATGCAACAAATAGCGAGCAAATAATAAACAAATAACAATCAAATAATATCCAAATAACATTGATACATTGAGGGGTTTATATGGTTTTGAGGGGAACATAGGGTTTGTTCTGCGAAGGGAAGTTGAGAGCCATAGCACGCTATGGCTCTACAG
>CAVHKB010000099.1:1637-8996 GCA_963636305.1 Prevotella sp. P5-108 | reverse complement strand
TATGTACGCACGCACATCTTGTCAAATAGAGTACCACGAGATAGAGCCGAAAGGGCTTATGCCATATCGGACACCGTGGTGTGATATGCTCGGCTGTTGTTCGGGAGAGACAACGGACATCTTGCATTTTTACTACCCGCTTGCTCTCTTGCAGGAGGAGATACACAAGCGCACCTCGTATCTCGGCAAGCACAGAGGAACGGATGACGCTCCGCACTTGCTCGACCTTATTGCTATGACCAAAGACGAGAGCGACCTATTCCATTCTTTTGCACGCTCGGCAATGGCAAAGGTGTTCGACCCGCTCGGCAAGCACACTCGCCATATAGAGAAAGCGTATATATGGGATGTGAATTGCCACACCGTTACGCTGACGCACGGAGCAGTACCCCCGCAGGAATACACAAAAGGCGACTATGTTCTGTACAAGCATATCCTATATTTGGCAACGGGTGCGGGTGACAGCGATACGCTTGCTAATCTTGCACCGACAGAGGACTACCGAGAGAGTATTCACTACATCATTCAATGGGACAAGAACCTCAATCATAACTTTATCGAGCCGTTAGACCAATCCGTGCAAGACGCACTGACCTATTTCATTATATGGAAGTGGCTGCTGTCTGCTTACCCGGATGAGGCAAAGGTCTATGAGGCGCAGTACAATGACGCCATCAATGACATCAAGAAGTACTCGGTGCGTATGTTGCCGGCTGTAATCGATAGAATACCCCGTATCTTTTAATCCCTTTGCCCTATGGATAACGAGAGCGTAAAAGCAATAGAGTTGAATGGCATTGTGCATAATGCCACAAAGATAGGTGTGCAAGACGGAGACTGCGAGGACTTGGTCAATCTTCGTTTCAAAGACGGCTCGTGGCGAGCAAGCGGCGACGGCAAGCACGTATTCTCTATGCAGTATCAAACCGATGTGCCGAATACCAATGGCGTGGCATATACACAGTTGTACATCCACACAAATGTCTATCGGCATATTCTCGGTGTGCGTAACAACACGCTCTATTGGTTTGGTAACATAGACGCTGACGGGGTATTCGAGGCGTTGGATGTACCCGCTGAACTCACGAGCGTGTCGGGCAACTTGTATATTTGTCAAACAGGACACTTGCTCACTATCATAGACGACACGGGCGGCTTTGACTACTTGCTGTTCAAGCCAGCAGATACGCTCTATAAGAAATGCTATGTGGATGAAAACGGCTCGCAGACCGATAGAGGTGTGTTCCCATTCGGACAGATACATTTCAACTGGGCAGACGCAGGCGAGGCGGGAACTATCACGGAGGACAAGACGGATTGGGCAAAATGGGGCGATAAAAAATGTTGGGGCGAGAATATCCGGCGAGTGTATATAGGCGGTAGTAAAATCCCTGATACCGATACGCTGCACAATGAAATGGTTACCGTTTATGGTAAGGTAAAGGAGAAAAACTACTTTACCGACCCATTCCTTGTATGTGCCGCAATCAAACTCTATGACGGCAAGTATATGTATGCAAGCGCACCTGCACTTATATTCCCACGCCAACGAGCAACTGATAGCAAGGGGCGTTCCGTACATAAAGACATTACTACCACTGACGCGAGCAAGATAACAAGCGAATGGGATAGTAGCTTTGAAACAGCAAACTTCGACGGTGCTTTTGTCTATGATGGATGTTACTTGGCACAGGAAATCGAAAGACCTGCGAGTGAGGTATTCGGTTCTGCTGCAAAGGATGGGGAGATAATCAAAGGTAAAATAATCAACGATGTAATTGTTGATTTGACCAACGAAAACGGCACGGAAGACCCGGATGGCTATGGGAATGGCTATCAACGGAAACACGCACGCCCCGGAGGCGAGGATACTGGAGGAGTATTCCGCAATGGTGTTGGAGCAAACGCTCGTTTTACATGGCAAACGGGCTTTCCGGATGACAATACACAATACCACCCATCTACTTGGAAGTATCAAGTGCGAGGTGTTAATCTGTGCGTTCATATAGACAGCGATTTGATAAAGACGCTGTCTGATAATAAGGACATCTTTCAAACGCTATGTATTTTCATTACCAAGCCATCGTATGTGTATGACATGGATAAGAAAAGCGATACTGTGCGCACCACTCTTGATTCTGTTACCTCCGATGTTTCTGTTATAGATTTGTTAGACAGAAAGTGTCATTGTCGTTATTCCGTTGCTAATGTTGCTTATGTCCCTACTCGCCGCAAAGAATCCGAGATACGCTACGACCTATTGAACAGTCCGTTCTACTTGCTTCGTGAATATACGCAAGATGAGTTACAGAACCTGCTTGCAAACCCAGTAGTTGATTTGCAGGATGTCAAATACAAAGGCTTGCTCGAAAACATCACACAGCAGAACACGCTGTCGGTTGAGGCGAGCAGCCGCTACTCGTACATACCCAAGGCGCAGTATAACTACAACGGCCGTCTGCATATAGCCAACTACACACAGACGCAGTTCCACGGCTACCCGTTAGACACTTTCCATTTGAACAACCACTCGCTGCAATATAAGAGCGGGGGGCAGTTTATGGAAACGCTTGACAATGTGATAGGGTACTATGACGACACACTCTCCGAGCCGAGAGCCAAATACTCGTTGGTGAATAATGGGTATGTAACAACCAAAGGTACGGTGTCGGCTTATGTAGAAACCGAGATTGAAACATCCGAGGGCATACAAAAGGTATGTCGTTACATTCCGTTGGGCGGCAATAAGACGCTGCCGTCTGGCGACTTTATAGAGCAGCCCGGCGCATTGATTACATTCCCCGATAGCCGTGCAAAGAAAATGACGATAAGTATCTTGCAAATCCAATCCGGCAAGAGCAAGATATACTCCCGTACCTTTGACTTGAAAGCGCACGCCTCGCTCAATATGGCGTACTATTTCACCGACGACCTCAAGCCGTTGCCGCTGACAGAAAAAGAGGTTGCCAACAACATTCTTACGCATACCGCCCCTGCGGAGGAGCGGGCGGTAGAAACCTTTCCCAACGGCTTGAAAGTGAGCAGCACGAACAACCCGCTCTATTTCCCCGTGGAGAACACCTACCAAGTCGGCTCGTCGGAGATAGTGGCAATGATGTCTAACTCGGTTGCGGTCGGCACAGGACAGACGGGTAGCGCACCGCTCTACATCTTCTGCAAAGACGGAGTATATGCAATGTTCGTGGATGACGAGGGTAAAATGGCTTATACCAACTCTCGTGTGCTTGCTCGTGATGTATGCAACAACGCTAAGTCGGTAACGCCTATCGACAGCGGTGTGGTATTCACCACCGACCGAGGACTTATGGAGATAGCGGGCGAACAGGTGCAAGAGATAGGGCAGCCGTTGGAGGGCGACTGGGCGCAATTCACCACCGCCGGGCACATCGACTATTCCAAGATAGCCAAGAACGCCTACTATATGAAACGTATTGCCGCCCTGCCGGATGAGAGCGACACGAGCAAAGATAGTATGACACAGACAGACTTTCTCTCGTACTTGAAAGGTTGTATCATAAACTACAACCACAATGAGTTCGAGCTGATGGTCAGCAACCCTGCCTATAACTATACCTATATACTTGACAAGAAAGGCAATTGGTCTCGTCGGGACTACAGAGCCAACGAGTATGTGAATAACTATCCGACCTCGTATCGTGTAGATAACAACGAGTGGTATCAAGTAGATAAGGAGAGCGACGCTGACAATAGTATATTCCTTATGTCGCACATCCTCAAAATGGACAGTATCGGCTTTAAGGAGTTGCACCGAGTGGTCGCTCGTGGCTATTGGCAGACTATCAGCAAGAAAGAGTATAAGACTATCGTGGTCGAGGAGAGCAATAAGACCGTTGAGCTATCGCCTGCGAATGGTACGATAGACGCTTGGAGCGAAACGCTGCTCGCTGAATCCTATACCAAAACAATCGATAAGGAGTTGTATCGGTACGACATCCCCAAAAGCTCGTTCGACCGAGAGCTTATTTGCCAAATGGGTAAGCAGACGCTGCTATTCAAGTGCGTGGATGGGTGTAGTATCGATACCGAAAAGAACAACGAGTTAGAGATAACTTACACAATCTATACCCACTACTATAGCGTGGTTGATAGTATCACTATCACCGACAGTTGTAAGATAACAAAGGAGGGAATAACTATCATGACCCCTGCAACAAAGATATCGAACGACTTAGACCCACGATACGATTACTATGTTATCATAAAAGCAAAGGGCGTGGTCTATCTCAAGGGCGATAACAGACGCTCCGAGAGTGAGTTTGATTTCGAGCGGTATATGTACGGTGACAATGCCTGCCCGTTGGCTTGCACCACACAGATAGACCACTTGGTAGATAGCTATCGTGTGTTAGCTGCAACGATTAGCACAGAATCGGAGGAGTTGTGTTTTGCTACGGCGAATATGCCTGCCGAGTTTAGGGAGGAGTTTGATACGTATTATCGTCGTAGTAAATACTTGGTTATTCCTGAGGGGTACGAGGCCGAGCTGACACTAAAATTCGAAAGTTTTGAGAAAGATATAGAATCGCATATCGGACAAAATATCATTGCCCAATATACAGACGGCAGCGGCACGCACGACGTAACAAAGCCGACCTTTGCTTTCCAAATAATCAAAGAGGATGACGACAAGAATGTCGAGGTCGTATATGAGCGGGAGATGAGCTTTCTGCACTTTAACGGTACGAATAGTAGCGAGGAAGCGGGGACTGTTACGGTAGGCTCTGTCTCTTATACCGTCTATTCTAAAATGTCTGTGGCGTGCTATGGTGACGAAAAGACATTGAAGCTGTCGGCAGGTAAGTATCGTCAGCGAATAGTGGGCGGCACTATCTATACACTCTCCGGCAACCAACCTGTATTTACCGGTCTTGAGCAATGGGTGACCTATCACTGCAAAGCGGAAATGGGCAAAGTAGAGGAGACCGGGTACGAATATGATGATGATATTAGTGTAAGCGGCATTACCCCTACGCTATTGGGTACCACAGAGACGGCAGATGCCATCGCTGTAGCTGTCATCGGTGTAAATGCGACTATAGTATTGCCAATGACTAACATCACCAATACCGACACCAAATCTATTATATACAATTACGATACCGACGGCAATGTTATAGGTTTCACTATTCCCGATGGTATGGCTGCAAGTATGGTAATGGAATTCCATAATGGCGATGAGGGCTGTTTGAGTTTTCTTACCGGAACAGGAAACAGTGGCAGCGGAATTGATATAATCGATGAGGAGAATAGCGATGCAGGTAACGCCACTTATCGTATCATAGATAGCGACGGCAATGTCGTTTGGAGTGAATATGTCAATGGGCAACTTGGTGAGAATAAAAACTGCCAGAGCGTTTTCTATTTAGCGGAGGGAGGAGGCGAGACAATTACGCTCACACTACCCGCAGGGACTTATCGTATGGAGTGCGTATTCTCCGATATAGAAATGTATATTGGTAAGGGTTTGGCTGAATCAGCAGTCTTTACATATAGTATGGACTTTTGGATAGGCGTATCGCTCACCGTCGGCTACAATCGCAATACGTACGGAATGAACGCTTTGACTATTCCCGACATCTCGCAGACCACGATACTGACTATTCCCAAACATACGGAGACAGTCGTTGATACCGATAAGACTTACGACACCATTCTCGGCTTGTACATCTTTGGCTCGTACGACGGCCGTAAATGGGCGTTACTCGGACACAGAGAAAAGAACAGTGATTTCCGTGATATAGGCGCATTGGTGGAGCGCACGGACTGCCGCTTTTTCCGCTTTGTGTTAGCGGGGCAAGTGAGCAAAGACAGCCGCTTCGACTATTTCGAGGTCAGCAGCCGTGCGTCTAAACTCAACGGCAAGATACGATAATAACCAAATCATCTCAATACAACTATGGCAAAACTAACCAAGAACAATTTCCGTAAGTTTACGCGTAAGAACTTGCTGCCAAACACCGACGGCAGCAAGCCCTCCTCGCCGGAGGCGGAGCATATCTTCCAACAGAACCTGCTTCTGCTCGACCGTTTCCATAAGTACTACGACAGCCTGCAGACTTTCCGCGACCGACGCGAGCGGTGCAAGAAATACTATTTCGGTGACCAACTCTCCGACCTTGTGCCAGACCCAAGCGGTTGTGGCGTGATTTCGGAGCGGGAACTAATGGCAAGGCAGGGCATTACGCCGATGTCGCTCAACATCATTCGCAAGGCTGTTAAGGCGGTACTCGGTGTCTATTGCCAGTCTAACTTTGAACCGTTGGCAATCGCCCGCGATAGGGACGAGCAGAAACTCGGTGAGATGATGACCATCGCCATGGAGTATGTCTATCAAAACGAGAACTTGCCGGAGGTGAACACCCGCGGCTGCGAGGAGTTTCTGCTCTCTGCATTGCCGGCATTCCGCGTGGGCTTTGATATTAACCAAGAGCGCAAGAGCAGCGATGTCGTGGTGTCGTTGGTGGACGACAACCGCCTTGCTTTCGACCCCAATACATCGGGGCAGTATTTCGAGCATATCACATGCATAGGTTACTTGCACGATATGGCAATAGGCGCACTGCTTTCCAAGTTCGCCCATTCGCCTGCGGAGGCGGAACAGATACGGCAGATATACCGTGATTGCGCTATGCTGTACCCCGTTACGGGGCAGCAGTTCGAGCAAGACACCCGCCATAAGCACATCGATTTCTATCACCCCCTGCAACAGGAGCAGTGCCGTGTCATTGAGATATGGACGAAAGAGCAGTTTGATTCGCTCTATTGCCACGATACGGCAAGGGGCGAGCAGTACTTTGTCCCCGTGTCCGAGGAGGCAACGCTCGCAGCCGAGAACAACCGTCGTGTGTTTGATATGGTGCAGGCAGGCGGCACGGCAGCGGACGCGGCACTGATAGAATACGAGTATCGTGTTGAGGAAAAATGGGTGGTGCGCTACCTTAGTCCCAATGCCTATGTGCTTCACCAAGAGGTCAGTCCTTATACGCACGGCTCGCACCCCTTTGTTGTCGGTGCTTTCCCGCTTGTGGACGGCGAGATACACTCTTTTGTCGAGGACGCAATCAACCCGCAGCGTATGACCAACCGCCTGCTGTCCCGTATCGAGTACCAACGGATGAACGACATCAAGGGCTTGTTTGTCGTCAATAAGAAAGTCCTCGAACGCAGCGATGTACACTTAGACGAGATAGCCCGCACCATTACCTCGCCCGCAGGCGTAATGGTCTTGGACTGGGAGAATGGCGAAGAGCCGTTCCGTCAGGTGCATAGCACGAGCAGCAAGCAGGACGATGTGCAAATGCTCACGCAGTATATGAA
>CAVHKB010000099.1:0-1627 GCA_963636305.1 Prevotella sp. P5-108 | reverse complement strand
GTATATGAACCTGCTCAACGAGATAACGGGTGCGCACGGGGCAATGCGCGGAGAGCAAGCCAAGAGCGGTACGCCTTCTTCTCTTTATGCACAGGAAACGCAGAACGCCAATAACAATATCGCTGATATGATGCAATGGTACAATGGTCTTATACGCAGGCGGGACTATAAGATAATGCAAGTCATACAGCAGTACTATAACGAGCGGCGGTATATGAATATCGCAGGTAAGGGCTATAGCGAGGAAAGCAAGTGGTACGACCCGGATAAGGTGCGTAACTCGCAGTTCGACCTTGCGCTCATCGAGAACCAATCGCAGGGTATGTTCCGCATACAGAATGAGAATTTGCTGCTGTCGTTGTTGCAGAGCAACGCCATCGATTTGGAAACCTACCTCGAAAGTAGCACGTCGCCTTTTGCCGATAAAATGTTGGAGCGAGTAAAGCAAAAGCAGGAGGAGGCACAAGCGCAACAACAAGCGATGGCAGCACAGCAGCCGACCGCCCCGCAACAACCCATGCAGCCAGCCTAATCTAAGTTTGTATTTACGATAGGAACTCGGTATGAATACAAAAACTTATAGCATAGAAGAACTACATAATCTATGGGATAAGAGCAACCAAGAGAGCAAGCCACATAAGCGAGCAGCGCCACACGAGCACCGCTTGCAGGTGGCTTGCCTCGAATGGTTGCACCTCGCCTATCCGGACGTGCTATGCTTTGCTATACCCAATGGTGGTAAGCGTAATGCTATCGTGGCTAAACGGCTCAAAGATGAAGGGGTAACAGCGGGCATACCGGATTTATGCATACCAATTGGCAAGCATGGCTACAATGCACTCTATATAGAAATGAAGAATGCGAATAGGGGAGTATTGTCGCAATGTCAAAAGGAGATGATACCTCGTCTGCAATCGTATGGCAATAAGGTTGTCGTTTGCCGCACACTGCCGGACTTTCAACGAGAGGTAATAGAATACCTAAAATAGTAATGGAAATGCAGAGGGTACAAAAAACTCTCTGCCTCCTATAACGGAGATAGATTGCAAGCACATCCGCTATAGACAAAGGTGACCCAAGCACCACGACAGAGAATAAAAATCTTTGTAGTGCGCTTGGGTCGCTTTTATTATGTGCTTGCGCCTACAAAGGTACAACCTTTTAATCATATACTAAAATGAAGACAGAACTTTTTGCAAAAATCTTATCCGTTGTCGCTGAGGTGACGGAGTTGCCGGCTGAAACTATTTTATCAAAAAGCAAGTCGGATGAGTGTGTGGCGGCACGAGCATTATTCGTGCATTTTTGTTGCGTGAAAGGCATACCTACATGTGCCATACGAGATTACCTTAAAAGAAAACGGAATGATTGTATAACACATGCCCATTCAGCATACTACTCTTTCCATAAATGCTCCATTTATTTCCGTGACATTGCTACCATGATTGAACATAAGTTGTCGGTATCTCCCACATAACAATCGTTACAATTGCCGACAATGAACGGATAACTGTTAGGCGGAGCTATCGAATAGCTGTACCTTTGCAGCGTCGAAACAGAAAGTGTTCCGACACCAATCGCCAAAGGTATAAGAGGCGGTCGAACAACATCCCATTATGGCAGAACT